>NZ_JACTAC010000037.1 GCF_014486675.1 Flavobacterium macrobrachii | reverse complement strand
AAAAAATTATTACTCATTGCAGCCATCCTTTTTACGACGGCAATTTATTCTCAAATTGGTTTTCAAGAACAAGAAGTAACGAGTTTTTCGCCTTCTGGCAGAGGTAATGAAATAGCTGACATTGATAACGATGGCGATATGGACATCATTACTTATGGTAGTTCCAATGTGTATTGGTTTGAGAACAAATTTCCTGATGAAGGATACATGCCCAAGCAACTAGTAGCAACAATTTCAGGAACTAATTCAATTTCGTCAATAGATATAACTGATTTTGATGGCGACGGTGATTTGGATATTCTAGGCGCAGAATCTTTTCAAGACAAACTGTTTTTGTGTACTAATCTTGACGGACAAGGAACTTTTGCGCCTTTTCAGGTGTTGAAAACCATAGATCAGGCGGCTTTTGTTAATCACATCGATATGGATAATGATGGTGACAAAGACCTTGTTTTTGCACGCAATGGTTCTGCAGGGTTTTTATGGGCTATTATGAAAACACGACCCAAGCCAACAATTATGCTACCTTGCGAACCATCTATCAAACCTCAAATTTTAGTAATACCATTACTCTTGCTGATTTTAATAACAATGGTTTGCCTGATATTTTTATAAGATATGATACAGGTATAGCTTGGATTAGAAATGATGGCAATGCTACTTTTTCAACACTAACTACTATTCCAACTTCTAATAATTATTTTCGTTTTTTTGATGTAGGTGATATAGATAACGATGGCGATATAGATTTGGTTGGTAATGTAGAGAACAATTTTGGCACTAAAAAGTTGATTTATAAGTTGAATGATGGTCTCGGTAATTTTGGCGCTGATCAAAATATTAGACAAGACTTAACTGAAATCAAAGCCATTAAGCTTGGTGATTTAGACAACGATAACAGGTTGGATTTAATAGTTGCCATAAGAAACAATAACAATTCAGAATACTTTAGCGACCTTAATTGGTACAAAAATTCCGCTTCTTTGACTTTTACTACAATGCCCGCAGTTGACCTCAAAATACGAATGATAAGTCAAATTGATGTTTTTGATTTGAATAATGATGGACATAAAGACCTTTCCACTTTTTCCTATAACCATAGAACTACTAGCTATCAAAATAGCGGTTCAGCCACTTTCGGAGCACCAAAATATCCAGCAGCAGCTAACTTGGGTGCTAGTTCAGCCATGGCAGGCGATATGGATGGCGATGGCGATACTGATTTGGTAACTTCTTCCTTAAGTGAAGGTAAAATTTATTGGTATAAAAATACAAACAACAGCTTTGGCAATCAAATTGTTGTCAGTCATCTTGCTGATAATGCAAAAAAAGTATTCTTAGCCGACATGGATGGTGACGATGATTTAGATATAATCTCTATTTCAGGACCTTCAACTTCAGGTTATAACGATAAGATTTCATGGTATAAGAATTTAGACGGATTAGGTAATTTTGGTGCTCAAATCAATATTCCAATTGATACTTATGACAGTCCAGACGGATTGGTGGTTTATGATGTTGATGCAGATGGTGATAATGATATTGTAACCTCACTCGACAATTGGCCTGATGACGGTGATAAAATTGTTTGGTATGCCAATAATGGTTCAGGAAGTTTTTCAGCAGAACAACTTATTGCTGCTGGTCCAGATAGTGTGATGGCACTCAAAAAAGCGGATATCGATAACGATGGTGATTTTGATTTGGTTTGTGCTTCAAGGTTAGACAACACCATTAGCTGGTTTCAAAATACAAATGGTTCGGGAAGTTTTGGACCTAAACAAGTGATTACAAGTACAGCGCTTAGCGTTGCAGATGTAGCCATTGCCGACTTCGATTCAGATGGTGATAACGATGTGGCTTATGTTTCCAATGGTTCAGCGGATGACCTTCTTTGGCAACCCAATTTGGGCACTGGAACTTTTGGAGCTGCGCAACTCATCAATTCCAATATTGATTCTAATGGTGCTTTAACTCTTGTTGCTTCAGATATTGACAATGATAGCGATATGGATATTATTGTTGGAGAATCGACTAAAGCTACTTGGTCTGAAAATTTATATGGTCAAGCCAATTTTGAACCACCAAAAACGATAGCTACAGCATTAACTACGATTACCAGCTCGCAAACTATGGATGCGGATAACGATGGTGATTTGGATATTCTAATGACTACTTCAGGAAGTAACAAAGTAGTATGGTTCATCAACCAAGGACTCAATCAAAATACTATAAAAGGTACAGTTCGATTGGATATCGAAGGAAATGGTTGCGGTGCAAATGATGCTAAATTGCCTAATATTTTAGTGTCAACTACTAATGGTACTAACACTTATGCAACTTTAACTTCTAGAAATGAATATATTGGACAATACAGACTATACGTAGGTCAAGGGGAATTTGAAACCACTGTTATGGCGGATATTCCTTCTTATTTTGTTTTAAATCCATCGTCAGACGCTGCTTCTTTTACAGAATATGGCAATATTGATACGGCCGACTTTTGTATCGAACCTACTGGTATATTTAATGATTTGAATGTTGCTTTGTATCCTCTTAATGAAGCAAGACCAGGCTTTGATGTTTCCTATAATTTTATCTATAAAAATATTGGAACAACTACTTTAACGGGTCAAGCAACACTTCAATATGACAACACCAAAATGCAGTTTTTGAATGCTAACGTCATGCCAACTTCACAAACCGCCAATAGCTTGATTTTCGATTATACCAATTTGACACCTTTCGAAATTAGAAGTGTGATTTTGAATTTTAATATTTTACCGCCTCCAACCACTAATATCGGAGAAACACTTGTATTCACGGCAACGGTAACTCCAATTGATGGTGATTACACTCCAGAGGATAATACCTTTATCTTGCAAGAAACCCTTATCGGTTCTTATGATCCAAACGACATTACCTGTCTAGAAGGTGATCAAGTGCTTATTGCCAATGCTGACGATTACCTGCATTATAGAATTCGTTTTCAAAACACAGGAACGGCAAGTGCTATCAATGTTAGAGTAGAACATGAGTTGGACCCAAAGTTGGATTGGACTACTATACAATTAGAAGGCATGAGCCACAATGGAAGAACAACCATTACAGATGAAAGCCAAGTGACCTTTATGTTCAATAACATCCGACTTCCGCATAGTGCAGCCAATGAAGCCGCTTCTAACGGGTATATTATGTTCAAAATTAAACCAAAAGCCAACACTATTGAACTTGGAGATACAGTAAGCGCTACCGCAGCTATTTATTTTGATTTTAATCCACCTATTATCACTAATACTGCCCATACTACTTATGTTAATACTTTAAATAACAATGAGTTTGGTATTGCAAAGTGGGTTATATATCCTAATCCAGCCAAAGAGTTACTAAGCGTTACTGGAATAGACCAGATTGAACTGTTGCAAGTGAATACTATACTAGGAAGTAACGTTTTGGAAGCAAGAAACACCAATCAAATTAATGTTGCCGATTTGGAAGTAGGTGTTTATTTATTGACTATCACAACTGAGAAAGGTAATTATACGCAAAAATTCATTAAGCAATAAATGAATTTTTGTTTTTCAGTATTTATTTCATCAGTTCGATTTTCGGGAGATATTACATTTTTATATGCAGAAAAAAATCACTCTAAATAAGTATTAAAAAACTAGTTTAAATACTGTTGAATTTCTAGTGTTTGAATTAATTTGCCTTTAAAATAATATTAACTATGTGGATTTTTATTTAGTATATAAGTAAAGTTCAAGTAAAAATTATTTTCCTCCATTAAATCAGTGTTGTTTTTAGTCAATCTTGAGATATAAATATATCCAATATCGAATTTTACTTTATTGCTTACTTTATAACAAAAGTTGGTAAATAAACGATTGTGATCAAAAATATGTTGTGCATCTGTTCCTGTCGAATTAATTAATATTTCATCACCAATAGCTAAGTTATATTTTGGATTAAAGTCATACCTAAAAGCAAGTTTATTTCTCAAACGAGTAGTATTTTCAATTGAACCTTCAAAAGCCCTATATTCAATAGCCGTTCTATCTACCACATAGAATTTAGTTGCTAATTCATGTTGCAATTCAACCGATGCAGTAAATCGGTATTCGTTAATTGGCTTAGCATCGGCATCACCTTCTTTTTGTATACTCTTATAATTGGAAAAATAAGCAAAAGGCGAAATACCATAAATAACATCTTTATTTTGCTTATAATAAATCCAAGTTCTAAAGGTGTACATCAAGTTTTTATCAAAAAGATTGTTACTTTCAAAATCATTTTGTCTGCGGTGTTGCAACTCGATATCTGTTTTTATTTTTTCTGTAATTGGAATACTTAATGTAGTTCTGAACCAGCTATTTGTATGATCTTGTGCAACAATTTTTGGAGCAAAAAAGGTTACTAATAGAACTGTAAGTATGGCATTTATTTTAGATTTCATTTTTATTTTAATGAGGAAGTTTATCTCTAAAATAACCATAAACCCAAGTACCAACGATTGCAAAAAACAAAGTAATAATCATTACCGTAACTCCAGTTCCAATCTGAGCAAAAATTGGACCTGGACACGCACCAGTAATTGCCCATCCTAATCCAAAAATCAGCCCGCCAATGATCTGTCCTTTATTAAACGTTTTATCATGAAACTCAATTTTCTCGCCATAAATGGTTTTGATATTGAATTTTTTTATTAGAAAAACAGAAATCATTCCCACCACAACAGCACTTCCAATAACGCCATACATATGAAACGATTGAAAACGAAACATTTCTTGTATTCTATACCAACTAATGATTTCCGCTTTAATGAATACTATTCCAAACAGTAAACCAACAATCAAGTATTTAAAATTGTGATACCATTTGTGTTCTAATTGACTTTCATTTACGCATATTGTATCGAGCGAACGAGTTTCAAAATCGGTGTTTTGTTTTGTATTTTCCATAGTTTTATTTTAAAGTGATAAGATTAGAGGAAGAATATAATTAGCCATGATTAACCCACCAATGAAAAAGCAACATGTGGCAATTAACGAAGGAAGTTGAAGATTAGATAATCCCGAAATAGCATGACCACTTGTGCAACCACCAGCATAGCGCGAACCAAAACCAATCATAAATCCACCAACAACCATTAAAAGAAATCCTTTAAGTGAAAATAAGTTTTGCCAAGAAAAAATCTCCGATGGAAGCATTCCATCTATAGCTGTAATTCCGTATTGAGCTAGTTCTGCTTTTAAATTTTCATTTATAATAATTGGGTTGGGATTTTCTAAGAATTGAAAAGCAATTACACCACCAATTAGAATACCAACGATAAAAAACATATTCCAAATCTCTTTTTTCCAATCGTATTTGAAGAATGGAATATTTGCAGGTAAACAAGCTGCACAAGCGTGACGTAAATTGGCACTAATACCAAAATTCTTGTTACCTAAAATCAATAATGCTGGAACAGTAAGTCCAACTAATGGACCAGCGATGTACCAAGGCCAAGGTTGTTTGATAAATTCTATAATTTCCATAGTTTAAATTTTATGATGCAAATTTGAGTTATAAAAAAGAAGTGGTTTGTAACCTTTATCACATAGCAAAAAAAAAGTGCTTGATTTCTCAAACACTTTTTTTAAAGATTTATAAAAGTTAAGATTTTTTATCCTCTTTTTTAGCAGCACAACAACCGCCTTTTTTCTCGCCTTTATTATCTTTTTCACAAGATTTTTTTTCTTCAGTAGAACATGATTTTTCTGTCTTGGCTTTTTTCTTTTGCTTTGGTTCTTGTTGTTGCGCATTAACATTCATTGAAAACAAGAAAGCTACTAAAGCTGTCATTAAAACTGATTTTTTCATTTTTAAATATTTATTAAATTAATTTCTGAGTTCTTGCCAAATGGCATTTTATTGATTTCTAATTACTTTTTGAGAAGTATAAAATTTATTATCTAGTATGAATGTTAGAATTACAATCTTCTCTTTTGCATTTTCTAAACTAAAATTCATTGCATTGTTGCCAACTTGTAATCCTTCAATTTCTCCATCGTCTAACATTTTTCCGTCTAATGAAGTGATGAAGTAATCTAAAGTAGCAACATAAGGCAAATTAAATTGAATTCGAACCGTATTATCATTCGTTGGATTTGGCGAAACCGAAAAAGTAAATGGATTTTTACCATCAATAGTCGCAACATTTGAACTAGGATTGTAAACTAATTTTACTTCATATATTGTTGGATCAGCGGATGTTGCATTGGTTTGATTGGTAGAAAAAGCATTTGTCATAGGACTTTGAATTCCACCATAAAGATGACCAATAACAAACTCTGAAGTTGCAATATCATTCAGTTTAATCACTTCATTGGTGTAGTGTGATAAGTTTGTATTTGGAATAAATTCAGCTCCAGCGCCTTTTAAGTTTGGCATTTCGACTGGAAAATTATGTTCTGATAAAGTTCCATCAGCCAATCGAGTAGTTCTACTTATGGTTTTTACAAATGGTACATTATTGTCTTGCACTAAAGTTGTTCCATTGTAATAATATTGACTAATTCCACCAAAAAATAAGTTGTGCATTCTGTTATTTTCTTGGTCATAAATACCAACTTTACCCGAATGATAATTGCTTAAATATTGGTTGAATTGCGTTTGTGGAAAATAGCCATTACTTTTTATATCAACGGGATAGAGAAACGGTAAATCAGCATTAATTTGAAAAACTCCAGACGAAATCGTATAACCTTCTTCACCATTTGGAAAAACTTGAGGCACTAAATTATAATCTCTTCTATGCAAATGAACAGCATCGTTGACCTCTGAATAATTACTAAAACTTAATTGAGTACCCGAATTATCGATAGTGAATTTTTGAATTTTACTTACATACGTTTGTTCAAAAGTTGGATTTCCCATTGGATTATATCTTCCTGTGAAAACTTGTCCACCAACTAAGTAAAATTCATTTCCAATTTTGCCCAATTGTCCACCAGTATTTTGAAAAATAGAATTGGCTATTTGTTTGAAATAACTAGTTATTGGATTTCCAGCAATAATTGCATCAATCAAATTTGGAACATCAATCGAAGTTAATTTATTAAACGTGACATGATCATTTTCAGTAACTGAATAAGCA
This sequence comes from Flavobacterium macrobrachii, assembly GCF_014486675.1. Classification (GTDB taxonomy): domain Bacteria; phylum Bacteroidota; class Bacteroidia; order Flavobacteriales; family Flavobacteriaceae; genus Flavobacterium; species Flavobacterium macrobrachii. The sequence goes on along the minus strand of NZ_JACTAC010000037.1, from coordinate 26,002 downwards.
TAACCACCAATAACATACAATGTGTTTCCGTCTTTATGGAAGTTCATATTGGTAGCTTGTAATTGCTCTTTTAATCCAGTTGAAAGGTTATTTACAGTAGTTGACCAAAATTGTTGAGTTGCAACATCTACTACATATATGTTGGTATTGTTTTGAGCGTTTGGAAAAGCATTGAAAGGTTGTCTTGCGTGAATTCCATCTTTTCTACCTCCAATTATGAGCCATTTTCCGTTGTATTGCGCAAAAGTATAGGAATGTAACCCTGGTAAATTTGCTATGGTAATGGGTGTAAGTTGCACATCATAAGGAAATGTGTTTTGTGCCAATGCTACTTTAACTGTAAGTAGCATTATGAGTATTAAAATATATTTTTTCATTTAGTTAAATACTAAGTTGCACTATTACTTTGAATAGGAGCTACTCAAAATAATAGGATTAAATTTGTTTAAATTTTAGTTATACTACTGAAAAAATCTTTGGCGGTTGCCAGATGGAGTTTTTGTATTGAGAAATAAAAACTTCTTTGTAACTATTATTTTCTTTATGTGATACATCAACGAAAATAATTTTTGCACAAGTAGAAAATGATTGAGAAGTTTCATAATGAACGGGATTAAAACTCAAATTCATTATTATTTTCCCTTTCTCGCAACCCGATTGTTCTTCTTTGTCTGAATTCATCTTTTGACAAGTAGATTGGCATTTTTCAGAAAATTGCATTTTTATTGCTCTAACCGACGGAAGTGTAGTTAAAGCAAATAAATAAAAGCAAAGTAGGTATGCGAAGAATTTCATTGAAACAAAATTAATTGCTATTGTTTAATCATAACCTGATTTTTGTCACATTTTAATATTAAAAAGTAAAACGATAGTTTCCTGTAATCATTTATTTTCTTCTCGTAGTAATACCAAAAGGCAAATACAACGGACAAAAACTAATAAATGATGTTAGTATAAAAACCACTGCTAAAACACCAAGCACAATTGCCAATGTGCCATTGATTACATTAGTATAATACAAAACTCCAACAATTGCAGCTAGAGCAAAACGTATTGCTTTGTCTGCCATTCCCATACTTTTTTTTTCATAATAAACTGGTTTAAAATGTTATTAATTTATTTTTTCTAGAACTATTTTAATAATTTCTTCTTTAGATAAAACGCCTGATTGTCTCCATAACTGATTCCCATTTTGATACAACATCATGGTTGGAACACCTCTGACTTGCAACTTTGAAGCTAGTTCTTGGTTTTTATCTACATCAATTTTGATGATAGTAATTCGCTCTCCAAGAGTGTCTTTTACTTGCTTTAAGATTGGGGTTAACGTTTGACATGGTCCACACCAAGTAGCAAAAAAATCTACTAGAATTGGTTTTTCATTAGCAATAAGTTTTTCGAAACTAGTCATTTTTTTTATTTTTTAATGGAACAGAACAACTACTGCCGCAACAACCTGTATTGAACAATGCCATTGCTGAAAATAATATTCCGGGTAATATCATCCAATAGTTTTGTGTTTGAACCGATTGAATGATTATAAAGATACCTAAAATTAATCGAATAAAACGTATGAATGACCAGTTATGGATTATTTTTTGAAACATTTTACTATTGATTTATAATTTGATTTACCTCTTGCCAAGTTCCACCATTGGTAACATTAGTAAATCCATTTTGTTCTAAAATAGATTTGGCTTGACTGCTTCGGTTACCACTTCGGCAAAAAACGACAATTTTTTCTTTACCTTTAAATTTTGCCAATTGATTTTGAACTTGGTCTAAAGGTATATTGACTGAACCGTTTACATGACCTTCGGCAAATTCTGCTGGTGTACGAACATCAACTAAAAAAGCACCTTTTGAGATTATATCTTTCATTTGAGTTGTATCTGAATTAGAAAAAATATTTTTGAATATTCCGAACATAATTGAAATTGTTATTATTATTACTATTATTTTAATACTTTGCTTTGACATACAAAATCGGTTTTAGGAATGTTTGTTTTTGCAATGGCATTGAAACCACCTTCAACTTCGCTAAAGTTTCTGTACCCACGAGCTTGTAATATTGATGCTGCAATCATAGAACGATAACCGCCTGCACAGTGCAAGTAGAAATGTTCTTCTGGATTGATATCTTTTACCCATTCATTTATTGATGCTAGTGGACGACTGTAGGCTTCTTCTACATGTTCTGCTTCATATTCACTTTCTTTTCTAACGTCAATAACTTTACTTTCGCCAATTTTTACTTCTTTTTCAAACTCTTCGGCAGTAATTCTGTTTACTGTATCAACGTCATATCCTGCTGCTGCCCAAGCTTGGAAACCATATTTTAAATGGCCAATTATGTTATCAAAACCTACACGAGTTAAACGCGTTACAGTTTCTTCTTCCATACCTAAATCAGTTACTAATAAAATGGGTTGTTTTACATCACCTATTAAAGCACCAACCCAAGGAGCAAAATCACCATTGATACCGATATTGATGGATTGTGGTACATTTCCTTTTGCAAAATCTCCATTGTTACGAGTGTCTAAAATTAAAGCTCCAGTTTCTTCAGCAACTACTTCAAATTCGGTTGCATTAATAGCTTTCATCCCATTATTAAAAACATTTTCAAAGCTTTCAATTCCGCTTTTATTCATTGCCACATTCATTCCAAAATAGGCTGGTGGAGGCAATAATCCATCGGTAACTTCTTTTATAAATTCTGCTTCAGTCATATTGGCTCTCAGAGCATAATTAGTTGCTTTTTGGTCTCCAATAGAACCAACTGTTTCTTTACTCATATTTTTTCCGCAAGCCGAACCTGCACCGTGAGCAGGATAAACAATTACATTATCAGCCAAAGGCATAATTTTGTCTCTTAAAGAATGGAATAGCAATCCAGCCAATTGCTCTTGTGTCATCGATGCAGCTTTTTGTGCCAAATCGGGACGACCAACATCACCTAAAAACAACGTGTCTCCAGAAAAAATGGCGTAATCTTTACCATCGGCATCAATTAGCAAATAAGTAGTGCTTTCCATTGTATGACCAGGTGTGTGCAACACTTTTATTTTGATGTTTCCAATGTCAAAAACTTGATTGTCTTTGGCAGAAATGAATTCGAAGTCAGGTTTAGCATTTGGACCATAAACAATAGATGCTCCAGTTTTTTTACTTAAATCCAAATGACCCGAAACAAAATCAGCGTGAAAATGCGTTTCAAAGATGTATTTTAGTTTTACATTATCTTTTGCTAATCTTTCCATATAAGGTTGTGTTTCACGAAGCGGATCAATGATTGCTGCTTCACCATTTGAAGTGATATAATAAGCTCCTTGAGCTAAACATCCTGTATAAATTTGTTCTATTTTCATTGTAATTTTATTTAGTACTTTTAGTATTGTTAGACAAAATTAGTTTTTGATTTTTGCTTTAATTGTAACAATTATCACATAACCTTATTTAGGGAAAAAATAATTCTTTAGTGATGATGTAAATCCCCATGATGAGGACGAACCAACCAAAAGCAGGTTTTAATTTTGCTCCATCAATTTTTTTAGACATTGCCGTTCCGATTACTATTCCTATTATTGCAAAGGCGGAAATAGTCATCAAGAATTGCCAGTTGATAGAAGTTTCGCCACTTTCGCCAAAAAAACCAATTAGCGATTTGGCAGCAATGATAACAAGCGAAGTTCCAACAGCTTCTTTCATAGGTAATTTACTTAAAATCACTAATGCTGGAATGATTAAAAATCCACCGCCAGCACCAACTAATCCAGTAAGTATTCCGACTACTGCACCTTCAATTAAAATTAAAGGATAATTGAATTTTTGCTCACCGTTTTCGTCACTTGCTGTTTTTTTATCTTTTTTAATCATACTGTATGAGGCAGCAATCATCAACACGGCAAATAAAACCATCATTAAGATGCTTTTAGTTACTACAAAATCGCCTACAGTAAATACTTCTTTAGGAATAGCTGGAACGATTAGTGCACGAGTTGCAAAAACGGCAATAATGGAAGGAACACCAAAAACTATGGCTGTTTTGATATTGACCAATCCTTTTTTGAAATAATTGAACGAACCAACGGCACTCGTTAAACCAACTATAAATAGGGAATAGGATGTCGCTATTACAGGTTCAATAGCAAACAGATAAACAAGAACGGGAACCGTTAAGATAGAACCACCACCACCAATTAAACCTAACGCTACACCAATAAGTATAGATGCAAAATAACCTATATAATCCATAATTGTAAAATTTTATAGTGCAAATATTGGCACTTTAAATTTCACAATTTGTAACTTTTATCACATAGGTACTTTATTTTAAAAGTTCGATGTGATTTCGATGTAATTTTAGAGCACCACGTTGTTCTAATTTTTTTAGTAATCGAGAAATTACTTCTCTTGAGGTGTTTAAGTCGGTAGCAATTTCTTGATGCGATAACTTTAAATCTACACAACTGCAAGCATCTTTATGTCGCATTAAATAAAATTCTAAACGTTCATCCATAGCTCTAAACGCAATACTATCGACCACTTCTAAAACCTCTTCAAAACGACTTCTATACGTATCAATCACAAATTCATACCAACTGCGGTGTTGCATCATCCATTTATCCATTAGAGGCAATGGTACCATTACTAATTCTACATCTTCTACCACTTTAGCCATAATTTGACTTGTTTCATTTTTAGTAGCGCAAATCATTGAAATAGCACACGCTTGACCTGGTTGTAAATAATACATAAAGAATTCTCCACCATCATCATCTTCTCTATAGATTTTAATTTTACCTGATAAAACTAAAACAGTATTTTTTATGTATTGACCAGTTCGCATAATAACATCGCCTGCGTTAAATTCTTGAACTACAGCATTTTTTTCGATATCATCGATTAATGAACTTGAGAAGGATGAAAATAATTTTTTTATGTGATCGTGCATAAGAAAGAATTTTGAATTACAAATGCATAATAAAACGCATGGAGTGCTGTTTAGAAAACCTAATCTTTAAATTATATCATTTAAATTGATGATAGGTTTTATTTTGGAGTATTTCTTTGCTGTGTAAGATTACTAATGTAATTATGTTTTGAACTTGCCTTTTGTAGTGGCTTTTTGAACTTACTTTTTAAAGTTGATTTTTGAATTTGAAAATAAACCAAAGGCAAAGCAAATTCTATAACTCTCTATTGTATTCATACCAAGTTCACAAAACAAAAAAACTCCAAATGAAATAATATCATTTGGAGTTTATAATTCTAGTAGTTTGTACTACTTATTGTTTGATAATCTTTACGGTTTGTGAACCCGAAGCCGATTGCATTTTTACAAAATAACTTCCCGATTTTAGGTTCGCTACATCGATACTACCTTGGTTGTCTTGAATCGTTTTCGTCATCATTATTTGTCCAAGCATGTTGTAGATAACCACTTCTGAAAGGATTTCTTCTGAGGTAATAGTTAACAAATTACTAACTGGGTTAGGATACACTTTTACTGATTTCTTCAATACTACATCATCATTAGATAATGTTGATTGGGGACAAGCCAATGGACCAAAAATCAAGAAATCATCTGTAAACGAACCGTTACCTAATTGACCATAGATGTTAGAACCCCAAGTATATAATTTTCCTGTATCGTCTATAGCCGTAGAGTGAATATTACCCGCTTGAACATCAGGCCAGAAATTCACATTCAAAAGTAAAGTAGGAGTAAGCATGTTTGTAGCCGCTTCATCATTTCCAATTTGTCCGTTGACGTCATATCCCCAAGCAAACAGCGCACCATAAGTTCTAGAACCTAACACATGATCTTCACCAGATGAAATTTTATCCCAATTGGTAGCTGTTCCTACTTGCGTAGGCGTAGTTCTGTCGGTTGTGTCGTTCAAACCTAATTGACCGTTATTGTTTCTTCCCCAAGTCCAAAGTGAATTATTTGTTTTTGTTGCAACTGTGTGATATGCACCACCTGTTACACTCTTCCAGTCGGTAGCCGAACCAATTTGAACAGGCGAACTTTTACTGATAATAGTACCATCACCTAATTGACCATTGGAGTTGAAACCCCAAGTCCATAAAGTTCCGTTGGTTTTTATAGCCATTGCGTGTGCAGTACCAGTACCAATACTTTGCCAGTTGGTAGCCGTACCAATTTGTGTAGGTATTAATCGGTTGATAGTCGAACCGTCTCCTAGTTGAGCAAAAGCATTACTTCCCCAAGCCCACAAGGTTCCATTAGTTTTTCTAGCAATATTGTGTCGATTTTTAGTAACTACTTCTGCCCAGTTGGTATCTGTTCCTACTTGAGTTGGTACCGATTTGCTGGTTGTAGTACCATCACCCAATTGTCCTTGAAGGTTAACACCCCAAGTCCATAAAGTGCCATTGTTTTTTATCGCCACAGCATGGTTAGAACCACATGAAATTTTAGCCCAATCGGTTGCTGTTCCAATTTGTGTTGGAACGTTTTTGCTTACCGTTGTACCATCACCCAATTGTCCATTTTCATTATTTCCCCATGCCCAAAGTGTACCATCTTCTTTTATAGCAAGGGTAAACGTACGTCCAGCAGCTACTTTTTCAAAACAAATCGTTGTGGATGGTAATGTAGTAAAGACACCACCATAAATCCATTCCGTTTGATTGTTTCCACATACTGAAGCAACCCACCAGTGGTAATCCGTATTAGGTTGTAATCCTTCAATTAAGCTACCTGTATCAGTTGTACTTCCGTCTGTACCTCCAATTTCGTTGGTAGTATTATAGACAAAAAGATAACTGTCTGGTGCAGGAGTAGGAGCCGTCCAATAGATGTAAGCTGAAGTAGATTGTATTTCTGCAACAGTAAGATTGGTTGGTGGGTTACAAGAAGATGTTGGATTTTCACATTTAATAGAACGAATTCTTGAAGAACCTTGTGTACTACAATTTGCATTAACGTTTAAATGATATCGAATAGTACCTGTATTAGAAGCAGAATTCCAAACTACAGGAGTAACTCCGCTAGCAAAAACGGTTGTTCCTGTAGCATTAGTTATAGTAATATAATCGGTAGCTATTGAACTAGTAAAGGTATATTGCTTATTAGACTGAATGTTTACATTAGTAAATTCACCTGCCCAAGCATCGGCGTTGATTTGTTCTGTATTTCCTGTACATGCTGGAGTAAAGGTTGCATCTGGATATAATCCATAGAAAGCACCATTACAGTTTAAAGCAGCAATAGTAGTAAAACTTCCTCCTGAAACCCAGTCACTTTTTGTTCCATTACAATTAGAGCGAATCCAATAGTAATAAGTAGTAGAAGAAGTTAAACCAGTTAGGGTTCGAACTAAATTGCCAAGACTTGTTTGGGTAGCGTTAGTTGCCGCTACTGGAGCTGTATTTGAAACACTAACATAAATGTCATAAGAAGTTGCAGCAGGATTTGGCGCAGTCCAAGTTAGTCTGATTGAATTTGAAGTAATGTTTGAAACAGCCAAGTTAGTTGGTAAACCACAAACATTAGAAATTGTTGCACACTGTATAGCCTTAACTCGGTTTGCGTTTTGTTCACCACAGTTTGCATTCAAATGAGTGTAATAACGAATTACTCCAGCAAAGGTTCCCGAATTCCAAACTAAAGGTACTGTTCCACTAGCTAAAATAACATTCGAGCTGTTCGTTATAGTAATAAAATCAGTTGTAACAGAAGTTGTAAAAGTATATTGTCTATCGGCTATTACATTTACTAGTGAATATTCTCCTGCGTAAGCATTAGTTACTATAGTTTCACTACCTATTCCACAAGTTGGGGTAAATGTTGCAGCTGGCCATTGATTATAAGTAGCCGTTGTACAACCTGATAATGTATTGGTAACAAAATTACCCACTGGAGTCCAAGTACTTTTTGTAGCACCACAATTGGAACGCATCCATGCGAAATAAGAAGTAGCCGGTGATAAATTAGTAACAGAAACTTGGTTTGTAGTAGAAGTATGTGTTGGTGTAGTTGTAGCTGTTGGACTAACATTAGTAGTAGCTATATACACTTCATATCCACCACTTGGTGCTGGTGTCTGTGCTGTACAATAAACCAAACATGATGTAGATCCTAAGTTAGCCACAGCAGTTCCTGTTGGAGCATTACAAGCAGCAGTTTGAAGTGTGGTAAACTCACCACCATAAGCCCAATTGGATTGCGTTTCGCCACATACAGAAGCTACCCACCAGTGGTAATCTGTATTTGGAGTTAAATTACTTAACGCTAATGAAGTTGAAACAGTTGCGTCTTGAATTCCTCCAATCACATTAGTAGTATTGTAACGAATTACATAGCTATTTGGTGTTGGAACTCCTGGTATCCAGTTAAGTGATGCAGAAGTAGAAGTAATGTTTTCACTCCAAGTTTGTGTTGGAGCATTACAATTTGAAGTAGTTGGTGTCATTTTGATCAAACCAAGTTGTAAATGACCAACCCAAATCGTTCCGTTAGCTTGCGTTCTTAAAGCACTAAAGTAATTGTCTGGTAAACCTGAATTTGAAGTGTTGTAAGAATAACAATCCGTGAAGTTTTGCAATCCGTCGCCACCAAAGGCAATCCAAACTTTATTTGTACTACTAACATCTAAAGCATCATATTGATAACCTGCTAAACAAGAGTTACTTTGATATTGAACATTTAAAAAAGTTCCTGCGGTAGAATAAGTCAATAATCCATCACCAGTAGAACAATACAATATATTGTTTGCAATATCTAGAATTTCTTGTGTTCCTTGGTCGATTAGGTTGTAATCCGTACCATTGAATTTATATAAAATACCGTTATTGGTTACCCAAACGCCGTTGTTAGCATCAATTTCAAGAGAATTAATGTTAGTCAACGCATTGTATGTTGTCCAAGTCGTTCCATTAAAACGTGTAAGTCCAGATGGAGTAGCAACCCAAAGATTGTTGGCACTGTCCACAGCGATACAGGTAATAGCATTATTAGGCAATCCTGAATTGGCAGTGGTATAGTTGGTCCAAGTAGTTCCAATTAAACGTGCTATACCGTTGTTTTGAGTTGCCATCCATTTTCTTCCTTGTCCATCAATTTCTGTTTCCAAAATGATGTTGGAAGGAATACCCGAATTGCTCGTATTGTATTTTGTAAACGTAGTACCGTTGAACGTAACCACACCGTTGGTAGTCGAAAGCCATAGTAATCCATTAGCATCGGTTTTGATGTCGCCAATATAATTGGTCCCAATGGCAGAATTTGATGTGTCATAAACCGTGTAGTCATACGATTGACTAAAGCCGGTTAAGCTACACAGTACAAAAAGTAAAGAATAGAGTTTTTTCATGTAGTGTTTTTAATTGATTTGATTTAGTTTAAATTTTTTAATTGATAATTAATTTTTTGGATTGCAAACATATAACTATTTTTCTCGCAATGGAATGCCTTTTCACCACGAATTCAAAAAGTTATTAAGAAACCAGTTGATAATTTGACAACAATAGTACATAGATTAGTAGACGTTTTTTTTGATGAATGCATGAACGTTAAGTTTTGGGATAAAAACGTTTGGGTAAAATTGATTAACGTTTTTTTGTAGGAGTCCAATTTTTTTATTTGTTTATTAAATTTTAATTGATGAATTCAAAAAAATTTGAATTGCAAAGTCAAATCCTAAACTTCATTATTTTGAAGTTTAGGATTTTTAAAAGCAAAACTAAAATTATCTTTTAATCATTTTTTTATTAAACGTTAGACCTTCTGGTGTAGTAACTTTTAGAATATAAGTTCCTTTAGCCAATCCTTCAATGTTAACTTCATTGTTTGATATTGAAGCCGCTATTTGTCTTCCATTCAAATCAACTATTGTGATACTTTCAATGTCTTTATTAAAACGAATAAATGAAGTTGCTGGGTTTGGAACAAAATAATAATTATCAGCCATTTCATTAGGATTTACACTCAAAACTGTTTCAATATAAATTGCATTAGTAAAGATTGGTCCCCAAATTCCTTGGTTGTCTTTAACACGAACACAGAATTTATGCAATCCTACAGGATTTACAATTGGAATAGCATCACCGAGAAGCTTTTCAAAAGCAGTATTAAAGTTTCCGTCAAAAGCTAAAAGAGGTGTAGCGCTTCCTTCTCCCGGATCGACATCCCAGAAATACTCAGCTTGGGTAAGACTTACCGGTAGTGGAGTGGTAGTGCTTTCAACAGTAATACTATTGGTAAACGTTGGTCCCCAAACTCCTTGGTTGTCTTTAACACGGATAGAGAATGTATGCAGCCCAACACTTGGCGCTCCTAAACCTGCAACAGCTACTTTTTCGATAGCACTGTTAAGGTCACCATCAATTGCTAAAAGCAGCGTGGCACTTCCTTCACCTGGATCGGTATCCCAAAAGTATTCTGCTTGCGTAAGTGTCATAGGGTTTGGAGTAGTAGTAGACTCCACAATTATGATATTAGTAAAAACTGGTCCCCAAACCCCTGAATTATCTTTAACTCTGACACTAAACTTATGTAAACCAACACTAGGAGCGTTTAATCCATTCACAGCTATTTTCTCAAAAATGCTATTAAAGTTTCCATCTTGTGCAGTAATGGCGGTTCCGTTTCCTTCGCCAGGATCGGCATCCCAAAAATATTCGGCTTGGCTTAACGATGACAATTGGGCTGAAGATAAACTCATTGTCATAACGGCCAATAGACTATAAATATATTTTTTCATCTTAGACTCAGGTATTATATTATTTAGAATAACCTGAACCCGTTGCATTCATCTCTGTAGTACCAGTATAAATCCTTCTTGGAGTGTTCAAATAATTTACTTGTGGTTTGTTTCCAACAGCAGTTGGCCAATAATTAGTCCAGCTGTTAGAACCACCAAAGTTACCACGATCATTTCTGCTTAAGTCAATATCAGCAAAATCATCTTCTGGGCTTCCAGTATTTGCAGCTAATCCATTTACAGTATAAGTTGTAGTATTTAATGTAATTGAGGCAGTATTGTTGTTGCCTGAATTAGTAATAGTTGGCATTGAAACCGAATAATTAGATACGTTGTAATACACATAACAGCTTACGCCACTTGCAGTTACTGGATAGTAACTACCAAAAGTTGGTCCTATATAATAAAAGACATTGTTTAATATTGAAATAAGACCAGTAAATCCTGTAGGTGAGCTTACTTGAATACTGTTATTTGCAGCATTCGAAGTATTAGTAGAGGAAATAACGTTATTAATAATTTCATTTGTACTATTATTTTTCACGGCACTAATCGTTACATAACCAGTTGCAGCAAAATTATTCAATATCCTAAAATTGTAATTCTTTTGATTCAAATTAATTGCAGTACCGGTTACTGAAAAGGCATTAGCAATTATTTCGATATCATCAGTAGAAGGATTTGTATCAATTGTTGGCGTGTTGATGGTAATAGATGTTAGCTTATTTCCAGTAACCCTTCCATGAGACATTGCTATTGCTGCACCAGTACATCCAGACATATTTAAAGTGGTATTGGCTACACCAGCATTTACAGCGGCAGTTGTAGAATTTAATATATTAAGTGTGGTTCTTCCTCCAGTGGTATCTGCTGAAACGGATATAGTATTAGTTCCTGATATTTGTAAATTATGAATTGTTACTACTCTTCCTGCAGCTGGTGTTACTGTTATTGTTCCTTGCAAAATATATTTTGAGAAATTGATTTCAGAAACAAATGATAATGATTTGTCAATTGTTAAATTCTCAATGAAAGGAAGACTTCCTGCTTTTGGACGTATAATAATCCTGTCGCCATCATTAGCTGCTGTTATAGCGGCACTAATTGTTGAGTAAGAACCACCAGCGCCTAAATCTCTAACATATAAATCGGCTGCTGATGCGATTGAGGTAAATAAACTTGCAATTGCAATAAAAAATAATTGTTTTTTCATAAAGTGTTTTTAATTGATTTTAGTTAAAGTTTTAATTGATAATTAATTTTTTGGATTGGAAATAAATACTAATAAGAACGTCATTTTATTTAGAATTTAAAAGAGTGGTTTAAAAGCATGCTGATAATTTGACAACAATAGTACATATAGTAGTTGAGTTATTTTTGATGAATGTAGGAACGTTGCGTTTTGGAATAAAAACGTTTGAGTTTTGTTGATTAACGTTTATATCGAATTTAAAAATTGAACTTGATTTTTGAACTTGATATTGAATTTGATTTTTGAATTTGATTTTTGAATTTGATTTTTGAACTCGATTAAATTCTTTCCAAAACTATGAGATATGAAGTGTTAGACCAATTAGTTCATTGGACTATTTATAAAAAATCTATTCAAAGAATGAGTTTATTATATTGGTTTTTAATTGTTTAATTGGTATTTTCCAATTTTTCAATATAATAATTAGGAGAAATACCCGTTTGCTTTTTAAAAACACGAACAAATGTTTTGGCATCTTTATAACCTACTTCTTCTGCAATGGCTTGCAAGGTATATTTACGAAAATAGGGAACATCATTGAGTTTTTGCAATACATATTGAACTCGTAATTCTTGGGTATATTCCGAAAAGGTTTTTTGTATTACCTGATTAAAATATTGCGACAAATAAGCAGTATTCGTGTTTACTTTTTTTGCTACATAAGCTAACTTGAAATTGGGTTCTAGAAAGGCTTCTTTTTGTTCTAACTTTTTTAAACCGATAGCAATTTTTTCAATAAGTTCCTCATCAATGAGTTGTTTTGGAAGTTCTTCGGTGCTATTTGAATGTAGATTGTGCGTATCAATAGTTTTTGTTTCTTTGAGATTTTCGATAATTTTTAAAAAGCGGATTTGCTTTTCCTTTTGAAGTTTGTAATAATAATAAAAACCAATACTAACGATTAGTAGTAGGATGGAGATGCCAAAAAGTGACCTTTTGAAGTAATTTTTGGAAGCAATAATTTGGTTAGATTCTTTTTTTATGATTGAAAGATCATAATTGTGAAGAAAACTTAAAGATTTACTTTTTATCCCTTCTATGGATTGAATTAATTCTAAACTTTTTTTAGCGTAGCGATAGGCGTTTTTTGTGTCTTTTTTATCATTATAACATTGGGTCATAATATTGTATGCCATCAATAAATTTTCTTTTGAAACCTTCGTTGTTTGATAGTTTTCAATGTATTTCTTGCAATAGAAAATGGCTGAATCGGATTGTTTTAAATGATAGAAACAATCTGCCATTCCTAAATCAAATAACTGTTGTGTTCTTACATTGTCTTTAACAACAGGATAATTTTTTCCCTGTCTGTATAATGACAATGATTTATTGTAATTTTCTTCTAACGCTGCACTTTTTGCTAACCGCATTCGCAACAATGCTTTGGTATAATCAGGATAAAAATTATCCTTTAGCATCAGTGTTGCCGCAGCATTGAAATAGTAGTTTGCAGAATCTATAAAAACTGATTTTTTTGATTGTAAGTAATAGGCTTGATACGCATCTCCAATACTATTGTATTTATCAGCAAACAATTTGTTGTTCATTATTTTTTTTTCACCTACACCTAGTTTTAAGTGTGGAGTTGTTTGCAATTCTTTCTTTAACAAAGCAATTCCACTTACATAATCGCCCATGGCTATTTTTATGGCACCATAGTGTTCGTTAAAACGATTATCGGGTAAGCTAGTTTTATATTTATCCAGATAAAACAATGCTCTGTCGTATTCGCCTAAATTTTTATGGATATAGAAAAGTTTGTTGACGCAAATTCCCAGTAAATCTTGATAGGCTTTACTTGATTTAGGAAGGTTACTTTTTTCAATAGTATCAATAAGATTTAGGAGCAGTTTTTTTGAATAAATCAACTCTGACTTGTTGTAATAGTAATTGGCTATATAGTAGTTACCATGAAAACTTAGCAACTCGTTATTTGATTTACTAATTTCCAAAGCTTCTTGGTAGGCTATATCTGGATTTGAAATTAGTTTTTCTTGAATGCTTCGTGTTTGTTTTATTTCTTGGTAATTCAACTCTTGAGCAGTCGTAAAAGAAAAAGATACTAATAATAGAACAGTAAAAATAAGTTTGGCCATTTTGAGTATCAAGTAGTTTTTTTTTGAATTAAATACAAATTATAGAATAGTACCAATAGTCTATCGTGCCAAAATTATTCAAAAAATCGAGATGTATAGTATAAATAGTGAATTTGAATTAATGTGAATAGACTAATATATAATCGCTTCTCGATACAATTTTACTCCATTGCATTGCGTAAAATCACTCGAAGTGACGTGTTGAGGATGATTTTCCTTTTACTACCATCGTCAGTTCGAGTGATTTTATAAATTAAAAATGCTAGTTTTTAATTTGTAAAATAGTATCGAGAACACTTAGAAGGATATTTGTTAATCGCTTCTCGATACAATTTTACTCCATTGCATTGCGTAAAACCACTCTAAGTGGCGTATTCTGGACGATTTCACTTTTATTACATACGTCAATTCGAGTGATTTTTTATTTTAAAAACGCTAGTATTTGAAATAGAAAATTATATCGAGAACGCTTAGAAGGATATTTGTTAATCGCTTCTCGATACAATTTTACTCCATTGCATTGCGTAAAATCACTCGAAGTGACGTACTGAGGACGATTTCACTTTTACTACATACGTCAGTTCGAGTGATTTTCTATTTTAAAAACGCTAGTTTTTGAAATAGAAAATTATATCGAGAACCTTTAGAAGGAAATTTGTTTTTTATTCATCAAACTTAGGTAAAGAAGGTTTTAATTTAGATCAAATGTCTCACTTTAATTTTCTTATATTTTTTTCCTAATCCCATTAAAATGGCATCGTTGTTTTTGATGATGAGTTCTCCTTTTTGAAGGCCTGCAATGGCTTGTTTTATTTCTACTAATTCACTTCCCGATACTCCATACATATCTTTTAGTACGCCATCATTGATGGATTGTTGTTTCATTATTAATGGATATTGGGCGTTTGCATAGAAATCAAAGAATTTACTTTTATATGCATCCATGTTTTGGGTTGCAAGTATGATACTCATGCCTTTATTACGACCTACAGCTATTAAATCGCGAAGTGGTTTGTTATCAAAACCTAACATGTAATGTGCTTCATCAATGATAGTGAAGTGACGCAGCTCTACCTTTTCTTTATCATTTGCTTGTACCGGGAGGTTTTCATAAATAGCATTTAGTTTAGATACTATGAAATATACTATAGCTTTACCAATTGGACCGTCGTTTGGAAACTTATCCATTTTTACTATGAAACTATTTTTAATTAAATCAATACGATCTTCGTTTGAAAACAAATTAGAACGTTCTAATTGACTCAATACCGCTTTTACACTGTCGGTTTTATCTCTGTCTCTTTCGGGTTGTAGTTCTGTGTAGCTTTCGATTATTTGAGTAAAGTTGATAGGTTTCCCTTTGGTATCTTTATATGTATTTATAATTGCTGATGACAATCTTTCACTCATATTAGCACTAATAGTTGCTCTGTCTATTGATAACAAAGCATTGGCTAATTCAGTTGAGTATAAGTTGATTTCATTTTGTGTTTTGCCTACGAAATTTTTGAAAGGTGTAAAAGGTAAAGGTTCTATCATTGGGTCTAAAATAGCCGAACGGTCTACTTCAAAATGACGTAACCAATCGTTATTTGCCAGGTCGGAAAACTCGCCTTTGTAGTCAAAGAATAGGAAGTTTACCGGATAATTACTTTCTACGGATAATGAACGCATTTCGTTCATTAATACCGCTAATAAATTTGATTTTCCAGAACCTGTAGTACCTGCCACCAAAATTTGTGTATTGGTTACATTCTTACTATTCATATCTAAATAGGCATTGATGTCGCCATCATAACTACCTATATTTAAATTTAAAAAAGGGATTTGGCCTGCTTTTATAGATGCTGTAGTACTTATTTTTAACCAATTGTGTAAAGTATCATTTTTCATTAAAATGTCAAAACCTCTAAATATTTCTGCATTTACCACTTTACTTTTTGAGATATTATCTTCCCAATTGATATCTAAATCATGGTACCTTAACTTGATTAATGATGCTAGTATTCCGTTTAAATTGTGAACTGTAAATAGCGTTGGGTGAATACTATTTGAAGACATTTGCATATTTAAATCGTCTTTTGTTCTTTTTTCTGTGTCGGACAAACCTGCAATTAAACACATACGCATCAATTTAGCATTACCTTTTGGGGTCACGTTTTTATGATTGTCTGTATAATGTTTTAAATTGATATATTTTTCTAAACGTTCACGCAAATCATTCATTTTTGAATTTAGTGCTTCCGCTTGTCTTAAACCTGTTTCTATTGCTGCCATAACTTCCTAGTATTAATTTGGGAAATATCCTTCAACTACTTCTGTTAATTGATTTTCTTTATCGCGAACTAATGTGATTTTTTTTGAAATAAAATTTTCAATTTTTTCTAAATCTATATGCTTTCTTATTTCGCTATCTGTACTTAACAAAATGGTTTGATGTGATAACTTAGGGAAATAATTTTCTAGAAGAGAAGCTCTACTACTTTCATCTAAATATCCCATTACAGTATCAATCATTACAGGTGGATTATAGTCTCCAAAATAATGTAAAGATTTTAAAAGTACCTGGATAATAATTTGTTTTGATGCTGCATTTAATTCCTCCAAATAGATTTCGTTACCTGCTTTGTGGTAAATTTTGAATGAAAGATTACTTAAATCTTCCGACAGCTCAACACGATCAATTTGATTTTCATAAGCCACTAATGTTGTATTTAAGTCATTTTTCATGGCTTCTTCAATGCGTGTCTTTTTGTTAATCAATAGTGCGTTTGATACTTTTGTAAATAATGGACCTAATTTTTTAAGCAATTCTAATTTTGGATTAGGAACTTCTTCATCTGATAAGTCGAATTTTTTGATTTTAGCATCTAGTTTTTCAATATCAGATTTGTAGTTTTTGATGGTTTCTTTAAACTCTTTTATTTTGAGTTCATTTACCTCGAAGCTTTGAATAATTTCATCGCCGCCGCCAACATCACTTTTTCTTAAATCTAACAACTGAATTTTTAAATTTGGTAAAGTAGCTAGTTCTTTTTCCAAACTTTCTTTTTGCTGTTCTATAATGTTAAATTGATTGATGCTAGACCAACCCAGTAATTGTTCCAAATTAGTTACATCATTTTTATCGATAAAATCATAATCGGTTTTGGTATTGTCTTGATTTGATTTTTTTATGATGTATTCTTTAAGTAATCCTTTTTGTTCGTTTGTTAGTTCTGATTCTATTAAATTGTTTTCTTTTAAGAATGCTATTACTTTTTCTGAAATTTTAGTAATATGCTCTGGTTCAATAAAATCATTGTTATTTTTTTGACTTTTTTCAGCTAAAATTAACTCGATTTCGTTCTGAATGATGGAAATGAGTTTAGGTATAAATACCTGAATTTCTATATCATTTAAGAATCTTTCCGATTGTTCTATAAATAATGTTTCTCTGTTGAGAATGTCTTCTATTTTTCTTTCTACTAGTTGTATTTGTTCTTTGATATTTGCTTGTAGATTTTTACCTTCTTTAGCACTTTCATAGAACTCCTTTTGACTTAATGAATAGCTTAACGCACGTTCGTAATGCGTGTTGGTTGCTACTATTAATTCTTCAATTTTCTTCTTTTCTTCTAATAGATTTTTGTATTGATTACGTTCTTCTTCAATTTCAATACCTTGTGCAATGTAGTCTTGTGTTAAAATATTAGTTGCATTGCCTAATTGAATGTATTTATTGAACCCCATTACGTTTTCAATATTTTCTTTGATGACTCTGTTCAGGTATTCGTCTTTTAATAAATTACCTGCTTCCATAGCATCAAACAAGAAATATTTACTCAATTCTTGTGGTAGATTGGCTTTAATGATTTTATTTACTTCGGCTTCTTTTTTTACTCTTTCTGCATGAGGCGTTGCTGTACCATATTGAAACACATCGCCATTAAGATTTAGTGTTACTGCTTCAACTGGGCTGTTTTGCGCATTGATGGTATATAAACGCTTGATGATGTATTTGTAATCATTATGAAGCACTTTACCCGTGAAGTGAATTTCAAGTTCGATTTTATTAGAACTATTTCCTTCATTTTTTGCTCTTTCTCCAGCGTTTTGTAATTTGTTGAAGTGTTCAAAGTCTTTCACTTTTAAACCGTAAAGGGCATAGTAAATGGCTTGAAACAAGGTGGTTTTACCACCACCATTTTCACCACCAATTAAAATAATAGGCTGCTCTTCGTTTACCGTCAAGTCTAAATCGAGCTCGCGATAGGTTTTAAAGTTTTTGGCAATAATTCTGGTAATTAGCATAATCCTTATATTTTGTTTAACGCCTTTTCGATGATTTTTTCAATCTTTTTACTGTCAATATCTTCGTTATTGATTTTTAGATTGTGGAATTCTTTTAATATATTTTCTTGTAACCATTCAAAATCTAAGCCTTGTTCTTCTGTTAGATTTTGAATGATATTCATATCTTCTTTACGGATTCCGTAGTGAATGAATGCTGTATCTAAACCTTTGTTTATCATAAACTTATATTTTTAACTTTAGATTCTTGTTAGCTTTTTACTGTTTTTTTAACATGAACTTTTGAACGTGTTAACTTTTTTCGTTTTTTTTAACATGAGTTTCTAAACCCCATAACAATTTAAATTACAGTGATTAGTATATAAATGTTATTCTTATGCGTTAACAGGGTCAAATCTATCCCAACCGTTCGTATCTTTTGTATTGGTGATTTTGTTTTTGCAATACCACCAAGTTGTTGTTCCATTATTATCTTTAGGAATTAAGATTCCTCCAATTGTTTTATGGCCTTTTTCATTTCTTTCTGCAATAAAATCTATTAGTGCATTGTGTTTTAAATGGGCATTGGCTGGGTCGCTACCTGCTGTTTTGGTATCGAATAAACAAGTAATCCCCGTTTTACTTAGTATCACAAAATCAACATAAAACAAACTTTGTTTGCCTAGATAATCCTCATAAGGTACAGCAAAGTGCTCTTTTGCTTTTTCTCCATTTTTATACCACCAATGTAGATTTTCTTTTTGTTCTTCTAAATATGCAGCAAATCTTACTTCAGGAGAAGAAGCTCTTTTGTATTCATAAAAAGGTTCTAATGCATGTTTTTCTACATTCTCTTTTTCATCATATAATTCATTGTAGATTCTTTCTACAGGAACTTCCCATTTGTAATTTTGAATATCTTTTGTGGCTTTGTTTGCTTTTTCTTCTTGCATTTCTTGATAACGCTCCTTTGCTTTTTCAATTAACTCGATGAAAATAGGTTGGTTATCGTTAAACAACATTATTTTAATAGCATCATACTCGATGATACCAAAATAATCTTCAAAGAAATATTTCATAGCTCCTTCTAAAACAGGAGTACTATCGACCGCTGCATAAGGAGCCGTTAATGAACGACAAAAATCTCTAAACAAACGCGCTAATTCACTAGGCGTTTTGGCAAAACGAGCTGTTTCTGTAACTAATTGTGTTTCTACTTCACCAGTTAGTAATACATTTTCAGGAATTACAATTTCTATGGTATTGATATCCGTATTGATGAATCGCTTTTTTAGTAATTGCTTATTGGTTTCGAAAAAATGGTCTGAACCTATTTCTCTTTTTACTTCCCAATTTAATTCTGCAATTTCATACAAAGCAGTTCTAAATTTTGCCCCTAAACGATTTCTAACAATACGAGTATTGATGTAAGTAGAATCTAAATTTACAGGCAAGTAGTTTTCTATTCTACGAGCCTTGTTCATGGTGATATAACTCATATCATCTTGAACTATTTCTATTTGATTTTTACTTAAATTGGTAAATACATATCCTTGATTTAATAATGGATTAGGATAATGCTTTTGTTCTGGCATACGCAAAATCCTACCTACCGTTTGAATTGTGAATGTGGTACTTTTTAATTCTCTAAAAATTAGAAGAACTCCTGCACGAGGACAATCCCAACCTAAAGCTATGGCTTGTTTGAATAATAATACTTCCACCATATTGTCTGGTTTTTCAATATCGGCTACATTGTCTTTTCTGCCTGATAACCAAACGGCAAGTTTGTTATTATTGACCGTAATATTGTATTTTACTTCAAGGTTTTGCAATACTACATCAATGTATTTTTCATCATCGGCTGTGTTATTATCACTTGTATCGTTTGGTAACTGGATTAATAATAAAGGATTGATTTTTACACCTAAGTTTTCATAGGCTTGGCGTAATTCTTCTCTTTTTGCTAACGCTTGCTCTAATAAAATTTCTTCTAATGAACGCCCTTGTTGTTGTATAGTATCTAAAGCTGGATTTAAAATAATTCCTTCTTTAATCATTTCTTCTGCAATAACGTCTTGACGCTCTACTAAAGTTCTGTAATCACTACTAGTCGTAGGTGTTGCCGATACTCTAATTTCTACTTTTGGATATATTTTTTGTAATACTTCATTGGCACGTTTTGCTGTTTTTGTATTCGCAAACATGTGTTCTTCGTCTATAATGACAATGATTTCTGTATCGTTTAATTTGGCTTTATTAATGAAACTATAAAGATTTTTATTGGTTTCATTTTCTTTAATCATCGTGTTTTTCTCTTTATTGATGCTTTCCCAATTTACAAACAACACTTCGTTTGGTAGTAATTCATCGTTAGAAACATCTTCAAAGAAAATAGGTTTTATGGAACGCATTTCAGCAAAAAAGCCTTTCATAGCGTTGTAACTTTGAATGTACAATTTGTTAGGTGCTATCCAAATAAAAGCTGCTTTGCGTTTTTCTAATTCATAACGTTCTGGTAATTCTTCACAAAACTTGTTAAGTAATGACGCCATCATTACAGTTTTACCTGAACCTGTGGGCGCTTTGAAAATTAAATTTTGTCTTGCACCTGGTCTTTTTAATAATTTATATAGGTTTTTCGTAAGGTCGTTTACGGCTTCTTCTTGGTAATTTTTTAAATGTATCATAAATTATTTACTTCCAAAATTGTTCTTGGTTCCAGTTCTTTGGAAAACCCATTTCTTTTTCTTGTGCCAAAGGGCAATTACTCATTAATGCTACTAAATTTGCTTTAAAGTTATGATTTGGACTAATATTGTTTAGTATATACATAATATTACAAAGTATAGCATAGGTTTTATTTGTGTAAAAAGTTTTGTTTTCTACATACAGCTGTACCGTTTTTTTGGGAATGGTTATTTCTGGTAACCTACGGTTCCAAACCCTACCATGATGGGCACATGTATTTCTTAAAATACTGAAACAAAACATCCAGTTGCATAACACATCTACATCTTTTAAACCATAATAAGTAGCCACACTATTTTTAGTAGCATCTTTTTTTAAATTCTTAAATAGTTTGGAAAGTAATCCCATACTGCTAACCTCCAGACTCATCCAACTTGGCGGACTTGTAGGTTTTGTATATTTATTTTTGTAATGTTTTATAAACGTTTCATTACTACGGTCTATTTCTTTTTCTAAACTGGCTATATGTTCAGCAAAGTAAACCGTGTTGTTATACAATTCAGGTTTTAAATGCCAATGACTTCCATGAACCAAAGCATATTGATAGATAATTTGTGTTCTGAAGGATACCTCAATTTTTTCGATAGCATTAAAAATCAACAAGCGTAATTGCCTATCAAAAACGTATAAATGGATGATATCATCAAATGATATTTTTCTGTTAAAGGGTTGATTTTCTTTATCGTTATCTTGAAATGGATAGGTGTAGGCACGTAAACGATAATAACTGATGTTAGACAAATAGTGTGATGCTTTTTCTGGATTAGCAATCTCAAGCCCTCTGGCTTGTAATTTTTCTATTTGTTCGGTAATGGTGATGGGTGCTTTTTTATACTGCATGGCTTGTAGGATTTAAGGATACAGTATAAAAATCGAAAACCTGCCAAAGTGTGCATCGTAGAGAGGCATGGCAGGTATTATTACCGGCAAAAGTACAACTATTTTTTATGTATTTATAATATAAATTCATTTTTTTAAGAATTTAACATTTTAATGGGCGTCTTGATTGAACAAATTTTCTTCTTCGCCTACTGCATCTTCCTCTAACACAGGAACAACTTCTCGTTTCTTTTTTGGTAAAACGTTTTGATATGCTTTGTAAATAGCATCTGGTAAGGCACAAAGGGTAATTAATGGCAAAACCTCTTCAAAGTCTTCCGTGAAAGGATATTGCCCATGGCTAAACACATACACTTTTACAGGGTTGTCGTTTGTTTTTTGAGTATGCAACGCTTCAATGATTTCGAAACTATCTTCAATACGCACTTCATCATAGATCACAATAAATTGAGCAGTTTTACTAGTAAAAGCTTTGAACCATTTTTCTTTTGAAGGAAACGCTGTATAACAATCTTCTTTGATACATAATAGTTCTGTAGCTAAATAAGTTAATTCGCGTTTGTTTTTCAACGAGGTTTCACGACTCACAAACTCGCTTTTATAATAACGTAGATTGTTATTTTTTAAACCCTCTACAGCAACTCCTTTGGCATTGGTATACCCTTGAATAACGCGTTTGTTACGCTCATAAGTAACTTCTTCACAAATATTATTTTCGTTGTTTGTTACCAATATACATTGACGACTACCACCATCTTCATGATTAAGAGACATAGTTGCGTGAAGTGTGGTTCCTGAACCTGCGAAGAAGTCGAGGATAATTTTATTATCAAATTTATTTGTTGATAACTCTAATATTCTTTTAATTAAACCTGTAGGTTTTGGAAAAATAAAAGCAGCATTAGTACCAAAAATTTCTTCTATTTCCTTTGCAGCTTCATCATTTGAAGCAACATCTTCCCACCATGTATTGGCAATTTGACCTTGTAATTCAGATAAAAATATTTTAATACGAGGCATACCATCACCACCACGAGGAATTACAAGTCGATTTTCAGTAACATATTTTGCAAAAGTTTCTTCAGAGCAACTCCATTTAGCAGTAATTTGTCTACCATTTGGCATAGTCAAAGTGTGTTCTCTGTTTGAAGAATTTTTTGGTCTGGCTAAAGGACCTGTTTGATACAATCCTCTTGGATCATTATCAGGATTACTAAAACCCTTTTTTATAAAATCATCCGAATATTCTAATTTATTTAATGAAAAGTAATTTATGTTTTTTGAAATTATAAGTAAATATTCATGTACTGGAGCTATATTTTTTGCCAAATTAGCTTGCGTTTTTCTTCTTCTTCTAACACAATTAGCTATAAAATTATTCTCTGAAAATATTTCATCACAAAGTAATTTTAATTGTGCTTGCTCATTATCATCTATAGAAATAAATATAACACCACTTTCATTCAACAATCGTTTAGCAATTTTTAACCTTCTGCTCATAAAACTCAACCAAGTAGAATGTCTAAAAGGATTTTCTTTATCTATGTATTCATCTTTGAAGGTATCATTATATCTAAAATCTTTATTCCCAGTATTATATGGTGGGTCTATATAGATTACATCTATTTTACCTTCATGCGTAAAAGTGAGTGCAGTTAAGGCGTGTAAGTTATCGCCCTCAATCAAAATATGGTTAGGGTAATCCTCACCATTGATAATTGCTTTGTCTTTAACTTCCTTTAAAACAGGAAGATTTTCTCGAAGTTGTTCCTCAACATCTTCGGGTTTGTCTTCCCAAACTAAACCATATTTTTTTTTGGTGTTTACTAAATTGATGAGATAGGCACGTTCGTCTTGCGAAATGCCATCGAGTTGTTTTATTTTTGAGATAAGGTCTTGTTTGTTCATAAATTAGTATAAAAGTAAGCGTTTTCAAACCTACCAAAAATAAACTATTTTGACAATTTATCTCTACGTAGTTTTACTGATTTTTCACCAAACTTAAAATAAACAAATCAAACTGTTTTACGGATTTCCGTAATGATAGTTTTTTTTGTGTAAGCTAAACACCTTTTTGAATAGGAGAGAAGCTTTTTGTTCATTCTAATGCGCCAAATGTAAACCATACAATAATATCAAAACAGGGGGTTTTCCCCCTTTTTTCAAAAAAAAACAAAAAACATTGTCATTCCCGCGCAGGTGGGAACCCAAATCCGTCTAACCAGTTCTCTATGAGCAACTATCCCAAGCAAAGCGTCTTTTTTTCAAATCCAAAAACTATGTTACCTATGTGGCTAAAAAAATATTTTTGTCATTCCCGCTTAAGCAACAATCCAAATCTCAAATCCACAAATCCGCCAAATCCGTTAAATCCGTGGCAAAAAAAAAACAACATCAACCAACCAAATAAACCAAATCCACAAATCCACAAATCCGCATAATTTGTGCTAATTCGTGCAATTTGTGGCAAAAAAATTTCCCTTTCTCATTCCCGCGCATTGTCATTCCAGCGAAGGCGGGAACCTAAAAAAAAAACGCCTCCCAAAAAAGAGAGACGTTTCAAAAAAACAACCCAACAACCCTAGCTAATCTTAATCAAGTTCAAAACATTGAAAGAACCATTGTTCAACATATACTGCGAACCATTCACCTCTTGAAAAAACTCAATCAAAAGAAGATGCATTCCAGTACCTGCTAAAGTAGGGACACCGGCAGGAATAAGCTCAGGCGTAACAGTATTGTTTTCCAAAGCAAAAACATCCTCAGGACTTAAAGAAAGCTCAAAAGCACCAGTGGCAAAATCAATCTTTAAAAACCCCGCTTGCAAACTAAAGTGAGTAGCACCTTCAGGACTTCTCATTTGTTCCAACGGATTGTATTCCGCAATACTAATCGTTCCAGTAGCATCATCCACAGTAACAATCGAATTCAAAATACTTCCCAGCGAAGCTTTAACATTAAAATCAAATCCTTCCAAAAGCGCAACGGCAGTACTACTAGACAGTCCATCTGCTACATTACGAGAACCACGAGCACTAACAGTGTCCATGTTTTTGACTTGCGCCAATACCTTCACGAGCCTACTAGTCAGCTTACTGTCTTTCGCTCTAAACACCATCGGACCTAATGCAGTCCTTAACAATTTCCCCGAACCGGTAATACTACCAAACTCCATTCCGTTCTCTCGGGTACGAGCAAACGCAGGATCGTTCAAAATTCGGTTTCTACTAACACCACCTCGGGTGCGCACAAGGTAACCATCCGTTCCCTTGTAGAAGGTAAGATCTTCCATCGTACCTTCCATTTTAATCAAGCTTCTAACTTTTGCCATCTTAAAAAAAATTAATAATTAATAATGACGCAAAGTTATCGAGCAAGCTGCCCAGCCCTTGTCAATTCTGCCATATCCAACCAAAGTTGCTAAAAAAAGACCATAGTGGCTATAAATCTCCAAAAAAGACATAAAACAACCATAATTGCCGAAATATCCCTTTAAAAACCTGATATACAAAAAGGTATAAAAAAAGAATACCCATGCTAAATTATTATCATAAATACCCTTAGTGTATCAGGAGTGTATGACCAGTGTATTAATAATGTATGCCGAGTGTATGCTAGAAGTATAGATAAGGTATAGATAAGGTATTGAAGAAGTATCGTTGAAGCATAAACAAGCCATAAAAAATAACCTAAAAAAATAAGAAAACAATCCTCAACCCGTCACTTCGAGTGATTTTCACTACTTCAAACGCCAGTTTGGAGTAATGAAAATAGTATCGAGAAGCCTAAGTAGAACCATCATCCTCAATTCGTCACTTCGAGTGATTTTTAGAATAGCAAACGCCAGTTTGTTATTTTAAAAATAGTATCGAGAAGCCTCAAAACCACATTCGTCCTTACCACGTCACTTCGAGTGATTTTCATTATTGCAAACCTTTGTGCATGTTGCACAACTCAAATATACAAAACCTTGCAAATAAATTTGATTTTTTTTAAATTTACTCATGCAAGGAAAAAAGACTTTTACACCACAGTTATTTGTATCGGTAAATTTA
>NZ_JACTAC010000036.1 GCF_014486675.1 Flavobacterium macrobrachii | reverse complement strand
ATTTAAATGAGTTAGTTATAATTTTAACCCAAAAAAGAATTTATGCCTTCAAATTCATATTTAGATTTTTTAGAATTATTAGAAGATGTTGATCAGCTTTGTAAAACACATTATGATTATAGTAAAGGAAAAAAAGGTAAAAAAAATTAGGCTTCTTAACCAGAAGTTCAATAGTTATGCTTTGTGCTGCATGGGAAAGATATACAGAAAATATTTTATTAGAATGCATCGATAAAATACTTGAAACAAATATTGAAGCAAGTTCATTACCAAAGTATATTAAAGAATATATTAGTCAAAAGGTAAGAGAAAGTAAAAATGTTATTTACCCTATTGAACTTGCAGACAACGGGTG
The DNA here is from genome assembly GCF_014486675.1 of Flavobacterium macrobrachii. GTDB lineage: Bacteria > Bacteroidota > Bacteroidia > Flavobacteriales > Flavobacteriaceae > Flavobacterium > Flavobacterium macrobrachii. The sequence goes on along the minus strand of NZ_JACTAC010000036.1, from coordinate 32,929 downwards.
GAAAAATTTATGGAAAGGATATGCAATTAATGAAACAAACGCATTAAATACGCCTAATTCAGAAAACTTAAATAAGCTATTTAAAAGATTTTTAGGAATAGAAGATTTTACTCTGATGTGGCATCAAAAATCCCTTTTAGAAATTAATAATTTTATTAAAACACGAGGCGAAATTGCTCATAATGGAAGTAAAGCCAAATATGTAAAATTTTCAACACTTCTAAAAAGCATTAATACTATTACCGATAATACAATTCAAGTTGATTATTCGCTGTCGCAATATTTAAAAACAAATTATGGAGTATCTGAAACGTGGAGAGAGAGTTATTATAGAAAATTATCATCTTATAACAGATAAAAACCTTAACTAACAGTGTTAGCTGTTGTTTAACCATCAAAATCTCAAAATAATTTAAAAAAAGATAAAATTTTGACCTCTTTTATCCCGAAGCATCGGGAGATTTAAAGAAGGTTTGTTTTTTTAGATGAACTAATAACTATTTTAGTATATTTGAAATGAAGCGTGTGAAGTTTTTTCACAGTCTGCCGTTAGTTGTAAGTGTATCTCACGAAACTCAAAATATTTAAAATACAGATGTTTAAACAAATAATTTTATTTATATCAATGGGAATATTCGGAAATTTATTCGGCCAAAAAAATCATACTGAAAATTTTGAATTTTATCACAGAATAGAAAATAATTTAAAACAATTTGTTGTCGTCGATACTGGCTTAAATTCAATTATTCCAATAAAGTCAAAACAAAATTTATTAAAAATATCATTTCAAATGCTCAATATTGATGGCGAAGGATTATGCTCATCCGAAGAGGAACTCGCAGAGTTTGGAGAAATTGAAGACAGAATGATTGAAAAACTAACCAAAGATGAAATATTTGTTGGGAGAATAACTTCAAACGGTTTAAGAGATTTTTACTTTTATACGAAAGACAAAAAAATAGAACTTGTTTTTCAAGATATTTTAAAAAAATATGAAAAGTTCAATGCTAAAATAACTTTTGAAGTTGACGAAAATTGGAATAAATATCATAAACTTTTATATCCAACAGACGAAGAGTTTCAAAAAATTGGAAATAGAAATGTTCTTGATAATTTAGAAGAAGGTGGTGACAAATTAACTTTGGAACGTGAAGTATTTCATTGGATATATTTTAAAACTGAAAAAGACCAAGAAAACTATATTAAAGAAGTTGAAAAATTAAATTTTAGCGTTGTTGCTAAAAATAAAATTAAAGATGAATTTCCATATCAATTACAAATCAAACGTGTAGACAATGTAGACGAAGAAAGTGTTAACGAATATGTTATCCAATTGTGGAAACTAGCTTCAAAATATAACGGAGGTTACGATGGTTGGGAAACTAGTATTGAAAAAGAATAATAGAATTGAAAACAACACTAGCCAGATTTAAAGGAGGTTTGTTTTTTTAGATGAACTAATAACTATTTTAGTATATTTGGTAGAAGGATTGTGAAGTTTTTTAACAGACTGACGATGACAGTAACTTTAAACCGTGCAAAATGACACCATTACAGAAAATTTCAGATTGGTTTTTAAATCTAGATTATGATATTCAAAATGAATTATTATGTCTTTGTCACTTATTTCATTATGAGAATGAAATTGCAAAAGAATATGATGACGAAAAAAGAGTTAAAAACTTTGTTTCATACTTAAATGTTGATACTAAAGATACTTCTGAAATTGTTACAAGAACACTTTTCGCAACTCAATTATTTGATTTTGCATTTATTGGAAGAAATACAGAAGCTGGTTGGGATAAATCTCTTGACAACAATTTAGATGTAAAAAACTCATTAATTGAAAAAGGAATAAATTCTAGCTTCATTGATGATATATTATCGGATTGGCAACACCGAAAATATCTATGGATAAATCTCTCAAAATCATGGGAAGAAATGAAAACGGATCATTTAACCATTGAGAAAGTTAACGAATGGTACTTATATTCAATCTTAAATAAATAGAAAAGCTACTGCTAACAAAGAATTGTGCTTAAAAACAAATAAAAGGAAACCTCTCCATAGGCGATTTTAGTGAGTTTTACTTTCAGATGTAGTTTAATCTCAACTAATAACAACTATTTCAGTATATTAGGTAAAAAAAGATTGTGGAGAAAAATTATTTAAAAAGAAATTTAAGATGTTAACGGAAAAAGAGTTAGTTGATATTGAAACCCGCGCCAATCAAACCCAAAATGGACCATGGAAAGCTTATATAGAGGGCAGAGATCATGAAAGTGGCTCAAATTTTATAATGACTGGTGTTGAAGAAAATCGTGGAGAAGATATTGAAATGATTGGAGCAACAATAGCCGACTACGAATTTATTGCGAACGCTAAACAAGATATTCCTAAATTAACAGCTCAAATTAGAGAATTGAGAAGGAAGCTGGAAAAAAAAGCATTACCCTAAACTCAGGATAATGCTTTTTTAAAAAATGATTTGTATAAAATTATTGGTTTCTAAAAACCAGTTTTCCATCAAAACTGTCTAGCAGTACAATGCTTTCGGTTTTAATATTGCCGGATAATATTTCTTTGCTCAACTGGTTTAAAACTTCTCTTTGAATAACACGTTTTACTGGGCGCGCACCAAACTCAGGATCAAAACCTTTTTGGGCTAAATAGTCAATGGCTTCTGGAGTGGCATCCATAGTAATGTTTTGATGTGCTAGCATTTTTATAACGCTCTTTAATTGCAAGCCAACAATCTGCTTGATATTGGCAGCGGTTAAAGGGGTAAACATTACTATTTCGTCAATTCTATTGATAAACTCTGGACGAACTGTTTGCTTCAATAAGCCTAATACTTCTACTTTTGCGGCTTCGGTTGCGGCTTCGATACTTCCATTGAGGTTTTCAAACTTTTCTTGTATGATATGACTTCCCATATTGGAGGTCATGATGACAATGGTGTTTTTAAAATCGGCCAAACGACCTTTGTTGTCCGTCAATCGTCCTTCGTCTAACACTTGGAGCAAGATGTTGAAGGTATCAGGATGGGCTTTTTCAATTTCATCAAGCAAGATAACCGAATAGGGTTTTCTACGAACGGCTTCGGTTAATTGTCCGCCTTCGTCATAGCCTACATATCCTGGAGGCGCACCAACCAATCGGCTCACGCTGTGGCGTTCTTGGTATTCGCTCATGTCGATACGCGTCATGGCGTTTTCGTCGTCAAAGAGGTATTCGGCTAGGGCTTTTGCCAACTCGGTTTTTCCGACACCAGTAGTTCCAAGGAAAAGGAAGGTTCCGATGGGTTTTTTCATGTCTTGTAAACCGGCACGACTTCTGCGCACGGCATCGCTGATTGCCTCAATGGCTTCTTCTTGTCCAACCACTCTTTGATGGAGTTCGTCTTCTAGTTTCAAGAGTTTTTCTCTTTCGCCTTGGAGCATTTTCATGACTGGTACGCCAGTCCATTTTGCCACTACTTCGGCAATGTCTTCACGGGTTACTTCTTCTTTAATCAAGGAAGTTCCGGCTTGGTTTTCGGCAAGCTGTTTTTGAAGTTGGTCAAGTCGCTCTTGGGCTTCTTTGATTTTTCCGTAACGTATTTCGGCTACTTTTCCATAGTCGCCATTGCGTTCTGCTTGTTCGGCTTCGGTTTTGAAATCTTCAATTTCTTGTTTTACGTTTTGGATGTTGTCCACTACGTCTTTCTCTGATTTCCATTTGGTAAAAATTTCGTTGCGTTCTTCTTTTAAATTGGCCAAATCTAAACCTAAACCTTTGAGTTTTGTTTCGTCATTCTCACGCTTGATGGCTTCAATTTCAATTTCAAGCTGCATGATTTTTCTATCCAAAACATCCAATTCTTCGGGTTTGGAATTGATTTCCATGCGCAGTTTGGAAGCCGCTTCGTCCATCAAGTCGATAGCTTTATCTGGAAGAAAACGATTGGTAATATAACGTTGCGATAATTCTACGGCTGCGATAATTGCATCGTCTTTAATTCGAACTTTATGATGCGTTTCGTATTTCTCTTTGATTCCGCGCAAGATGGAAATGGCACTTTCGGTATCGGGTTCATCAACCAAAACTTTCTGGAAACGACGTTCGAGCGCTTTGTCTTTTTCGAAATATTTTTGATATTCGTCTAATGTGGTTGCACCAATCGCACGTAATTCGCCACGAGCCAAAGCAGGTTTTAGAATATTTGCAGCATCCATTGCGCCTTCGCCACCGCCAGCGCCAACTAGCGTATGAATTTCGTCAATGAAAAGTACGATATCACCTTCGGCAGAAGTCACTTCTTTCACTACCGATTTTAGTCGTTCTTCAAATTCACCTTTGTATTTTGCACCGGCAATTAATGCGCCCATATCTAGAGAGAAAACGATTTTGTCTTTTAGATTTTCGGGTACATCGCCATCTACAATTCGGTGTGCTAAACCTTCGGCAATGGCAGTTTTACCAACTCCAGGTTCACCAACCAACATCGGATTGTTTTTTGTTCTTCTCGTTAAAATTTGCAATACTCTACGAATTTCTTCATCTCGACCAATTACTGGATCGAGTTTGCCATTTTTAGCCAATTCGTTTAAGTTTTTGGCGTATTTGTTCAAAGCATTGTAGGTTTCTTCGGCTGAAGCAGATGTTACTCGTTCGCCTTTACGCATCTCGGTAATTGCGGCTTGCAATCCTTTTTCGGTTACGCCTTGGTCTTTTAGGATTTGGGCGATTTTGCTTTTGGATTTGAAAATAGCTAAGATTAAATGTTCAATCGAAACGAATTCGTCGTTCATTTTTTTAGCAATGATTTCGGCTTCGTTTAATGTTGTACTTGCTTCACGAGAAAACATTAAATCACCACCAGAAACTTTTGGAAAACTTTGAATAGTACTGTCCAATATTTTCTTGAATAAATCAATGTTTACGTTGAGTTTCTTCAATAGGAAAGGAGTAACGTTCTCGTCAACTTCGAGAATTCCTTTAAATAGGTGTTCGTTTTCCACTTGTTGCTGTTGGAAACTTTGTGCAATTTGCTGTGCTTGCTGCAGCGCTTCTTGCGATTTGATTGTTAATTTATTGATGTTCATTTTTTTTGTTTTGTTGTATTGTTGTTAAATTGTATAATATTCTTATTGTAATTCTTTAGTCTTAATACTTAATACTCAAATCTTAATACTGAAATCTTAAATCTTACTACTTTCCTCTTGACAAGATGTATTCCAATTGATAAATTAGGACAAAATGGCTTGATTATATTTAGAAACACTATTAAAGTTACGACAAATAGTCGGGTTTGATGTCAATTTTTCAGTTTATTTACACTAAATTTGAAAATAGGATATTTAATTACATGCTTCATCGATTATCCTTACATCATCATTATTATGTATTCTGTTTTAGAGAAATTTATAAAAAGTAAAGTTGAAATTGATGCACAATCTCTTGAAAGGATTTGTTCATGTTTTGTGTTATTGAAAACAAAGCGAAATCAAATTCTTTTGGATTATTCACAAGTGTGTAATTTTTATTATTTCATCAATAAAGGAAGCATTCGATTGTTTACCATTTCGAAAGATGGAAATGAAAGTTCGCGATTTTTTGCATTTCAAGGTAGTTTTGCCACTGCTTTACCAAGTTTTATTGATCAATTGCCTGCTGAGGAATATTTACAGACTATAGAAAAATCGGAACTTTTATGCATATCAAGAGCTGACTTTTATCGCTTAGTTAAAGAAATACCGCAATTTGCACAACTATATACTGAAATTTTAGAGCTCGGTTTCATAATAGCTCAAAAAAGAATATATGGTTTTCAAGGTTTTGATGCTTTAGATAAAGTAAAATGGGTAATAAAACACCAACCTCAACTATTGCTTAAAGTTTCCAATAAAATGGCAGCTTCCTATTTGGGAATTTCTCCATCTACTTTGAGTAGAATCAAATCTAAATTATAGAAAACGTTGACATAGAGCAACGTTTTTTTGTTTTTGAGCAATTAATTTTGCTGAAACAAATTTTATATGAAAACGTTGCACTTACTTCTTTTGTTAATACCTTTTTTTGGTATTGCACAAACTAAAGAGAAACCAAAAGAACTTGGAATATCAACTAACACCTATATTCATTCTGTAGATAATTTGACATTATCAGCGTCTTTCGAAATAGTGAAACGTGTTAATGAGTCAGCTCATTTGCTAAATAAAAAAGTAGCCATAGCAATACTTGATGCGTCTGGAACGATTATTTTGCTCACTCGAGACGATGGTGTTGGACCACATAACGCAGATGCTGCAAAGAGAAAAGCTTTCACTGCGCTTTCTACAAAAACGGCTACACTTTCATTATTGCGAAATGCACAACTAAATGATGATACAAAAAATCTAAACACTTTACCCGAATTGCTTTTACTGAGTGGCGGTTCACCCATTTGGTATAAAGGAACTATTGTGGGAAGCATTGGAGTTGCTGGTGGCGGAAGTCCAGAAAATGATGATTTTTTAGCGAAATCGGCAACAATTCAAGAATTTGGAATTACTACATCAAAATAAAAATTTAAAATTAAAAAACATGAAAAACTTATTTACCGTCGCTTTAACGCTTTTTGCTTCAATTATTTTTGCACAAAAAGCAAATTATCAATTGTCTAGTCATATTCTAGATGTTTCAAAAGGAGTTCCAGTTAGTGGCGTTCATATCAAATTGGAACGATATAACGAGCAAAACAAAACTTGGAATTTGGTAGATGAAAAAATTACAGATGTTAATGGCAGAATTACTGATTTTTTAAATTCTGAAAAATCTAACATCGGGATTTATAAATTGATTTATTTTACTAATGATTATTTCAAAAAAAATAATGTTGAAAGTTTTTATCCATTCATAGAGGTAGTATTTCAAATTAAAGATGAAAAGCATTATCATGTTCCGATAACGCTTTCTGCATTTGGCTATGCTACTTACAGAGGAAATTAATTTGCATTAAAACAACATATGTGGGTAATTTATAATTTGAAGAGACCAAAAAAATGATGGTATTAATCACTAGATAAAAACACGTTTTTTAAATAAAGAAGTCTTAATTTTGTAAAATCAATTCAATGTAAAATAAAGGCTTTATGAGTTTATTCAAAAAAATATTTGGTTCTTCCGATGATGAAAAAAAATCTTCAAAAATAGCGTGGAGGCAATTAACCGATTTAGGGTTACTAAATGAAATTGTTGAGTTGTCAAATGAAAAACCAGTCTTGATTTTCAAACACAGCACACGTTGTAGTATCAGTAGATATTCATTGAAGCAATTTGAAAATGATTTTGAATTAGAAGATAGAATCATTCCTTATTATCTTGATTTATTAAACCATCGTGATATTTCAAATGCTATTGCGGAGCGCTTTGGGGTTTTTCATCAATCGCCACAAATTATAGTGATTAAAGATGGAAAAGCCATTTTTGATACTTCTCATGAAAGTATTGATGCTAGGAAAATAGAGCAGTATTTGAATTAAAGCAATAAAAAAAACGCATTGAATTTCAATGCGTTTTTTGTTTTATCTTCTAAACTTATTCCTTGTAATAATGTCTTTCAGTTTGTTTTTTAAATCATTTCCGGTGTCATAAACCATTTGTTCATTGGATGGAAACGGAACTGCTCTTCGTTCAAAGTTTGGATAATATTCTTGTTCGCAAGCTCTTTTATCGCCTTTCAAACGTGAATACATGTGATTGAAAACGAATTCACTTTCCAAAGGAAAAGTTTGTAGCAATTGGTTATTTCTAAAATCGATATAATCTACTTTTGCGTTTACTTGACAGGCTTTGAATTGGGCAAATTCATATACTGTAGCACGAACGGTTCTCATGTCGTCCACTTTAATTGGGTTTCCTAAACTATCTCTAACCACTTGTCCGTTGGCATTTAGTAGATTTTTAACTCCAACTTTTATAACTTTTTCTTTTTGTAGTTCTTTTTCTCTCACTTGTTCTGGTGAAATATTGATTTGACGGAAATTGACAATCATTCCGTAATCATAATCAATTCCTTTTTGACGATTGCTGTGATACACTGTCCATTTATCGTTTAAACCTAACGTACTGAAATCTAATAAATCATTTTCAAGACGAACCGGAATAACCATATTGGTTTCGTTTTTGGTATAAACGCTAACAAAATCAGTTCCTTTAAATCGAGCTTCTTCAATTAGCTTGTCTGTGTCTTTAAATCCTGGACTTAAGTTTTTTAAGTAAACCAAATCATCATACGCACGACGAAGCACGTTTTTATCTTTGTTAATCAAAAGCGCTTTAGAATTGTCATATAAATATTTTGCTAAAGCGTTTTTGCTGCTAACAATTTGGTCTGAATAGTCGTCAAAAGGAAAAATAGCATTTCGACCTTCTTTTAACAATTTTAAAGGTAATAATGGACGAATGCTTTCCTGACGTGAGTTTAATTGAACATAGGTATTGTAAATTTTCTCTAAATTCTGTGGATTGGCATCTTTAAACCAAACGTTGATGTTGCGCAAATCACGTTCTTTGGCTTTGGCAAAGGCTTCTTCGAGCATATAGACATAATCTTGTTTTCCTTTGGCTGTTTTGTTGCCTCGTAAACCTTCAACAGCATTTTGGATTGCATTGTCATAATCGCCAGAAGTCAACATTTCTCTGGTTTGACGCTTGCCGCAAGAAGCTAAAACTAGCAGAAGAACAAGTAATGAAGTAATTTTTTTCATGGGGTTAGATTTTGAACAAATATAAATGTTAAATTCTTAATGCAAAAAATCTTTTAACTCTTCATAGGTTTTAATTTTAATCGAAACTTTTTCTTTGTTTAAAACGCTTTCTATCTGTTTTGGAATAGGTAATTGTAAATCCAATAAAGGTTCAACAATGTCTAAAAACTTAATAGGATGCGCTGTTTCTAAGAAAACACCAATGGAATTAGTTTGTTTTTGCATTTCTTTTTTCAAACCAAGATAACCAACAGCACCGTGAGGTTCAGCGATGTATTTGGTTCGAGAATAAATGTCTTTGATAGTAATTTCTGTTTCGGCATCCGAGAAAGAATAAGAAGAAAAATCCTTTTCAAATTCGTTTAAATCATCATTGTACAATTCTTGAATGCGAATAAAATTACTTGGATTACCTACATCCATTGCGTTGGAAATCGTGGCAACAGATGGTTTCGGTTCGTAGTTTCCTTTTTCTAAAAACCTTGGAACCGTATCATTCGCATTGGTTGAAGCTACAAAATGAGCGATAGGCAATCCTAAGTGTTTAGCCATAATTCCGGCGCAAATGTTCCCGAAATTTCCACTTGGACATGATAAAACAATTGATTTGTTGTATTGTTTCAGTTGTTTGTAAGCAAAGAAGATATAGAACATTTGAGGCAACCAACGTGCAATGTTGATGGAATTGGCCGAGGTTAAGTTTTTGTGGGTTAGACTTTGGTCTAGAAATGCTTTTTTGACCATATCTTGACAGTCGTCAAAAACGCCATCGACTTCCAGAGCTTTAATGTTTTGTCCTAATGTAGTAAGTTGTCGTTCTTGAATATCGCTGACTTTTCCTGATGGATAAAGGATAACGACTTCAACGCCTTTTACGCTTAAAAATCCGCTAGCAACTGCTCCGCCAGTATCGCCAGATGTTGCTACTAAAACCGTAACTTTTTTGTCGGTATTTCGATTGAAGTAACCCAAACAGCGCGACATAAATCGTGCGCCAACGTCTTTAAAAGCCATTGTTGGTCCGTGAAAAAGTTCCAATGAAAACACATTGTCTTCCACAGGAATAAACGGAAAATCGAAGCAAAGCGTTTCGCTTATGATTTTTTTGAGTTCGGTTTCTGGAATTTCATCGCCAATAAATTGTTTGATGGTTTCAAAAGCAATTTCTTCATTGGAAAGCGTTTCGATGTTTTGAAAAAACGAGTCGGGCAGAGGTGTGATTGTCTCGGGGAAATACAAACCTCTATCAGGTGCCAATCCTTTGATAACGGCTTCTTTAAAAGTTACTTTGTGATTTTTATTGTTTAAGCTGTAATAGTTCATTTTTTATTTTTTTTGCCACAGATTTCACAAATTTCCACAGATTTAATTTGTGTGAATTTGTGAAATTTGTGTTTATTTTTTGATTTCGATTACTCCATTCGGATTGATTTTTGAAATATGCATGTCAAATTCAATTCCGGTTTCTTGATAGCTGTTGCTCATGGCATAGGCTACTTTTTCGGCGGTTTCTTGACCTTTGCACAAGGCAAAAATTGACGGTCCAGCACCAGAAATTCCAGCACCTAAAGCTCCGTTTTGTAATGCGTTGTTTTTTACCAAATCAAAGTTAGGAATTAAATGTTTTCGCAACGGTTCAATGACAACATCTTGCAACGAACGACCAAGTAAATTATAATCCTTAGTATATAATCCAGCGATAAATCCGCCCAAATTTCCCCATTGTGTAATGGCAGATTTCAAACTGATTTCAGGTTTTAAAACAGCTCTTGAATCGGAAGTTTTGACTTCAATATGCGGATGAAGTACAACCGCAAAGAGTTCACTCGGACTGTCAATTCTAATCACATCCAACGGATTGTAACCTCGAACTAAAGTAAATCCACCAAGCAAACAAGGCGCAACGTTATCGGCATGTTCAGAACCGCTGGCAATAGCTTCGCCTTTCATGGCAAAATCGACTAATTGGTTTTTAGAATAAGGTTTTCCAAGTAATTCATTTACGCAAAAAACAGCTCCGGCTGCGCTGGCAGATGAACTTCCAATTCCGCTTCCGGCTTTGATTTTTTTATGGATTTCGATTTCAATTCCAAAATCAGGATTGATGGTGTTGTAAATTGCTAAAGCGGCAACTCCGGCTACGTTTTTATTGGTTTCTAATGGTAAATCGGCGCCAGTTATTTTAGAAATTGTAATTCCTTTTTGGGAAGTTTTTCTGAAAATCATCTCGTCACCAATACCTTCCAAACATAAACCTAGTACATCAAAACCGCAGTTTAGATTGGCGATAGTTGCTGGACAGAATATTTTTATTTCGTTCATAGTCATTGTGAAAATTTGTTCTAAATCAATTTTTTTTTGCCACAGATTGCAAGGATTTAACAGATTTTTGCTGCAAATATTCAATACATTTTCTGTTTAACCCTGATTATCTCACTTTGTTAATAATTTTCTTCGGAGTTCGATGAATTTTATTTGAAGTGAAAATCCTTTTCATTTTTATTCAAAAATGAAAAGATTGAAACGAAAAGCAGGAAAAAGGTATGCAAGTTAAGCCCAAGCTTTTCGTTTCAAAAAAAATTACACATTTCCAATTCGGACAATATCGGCAAAAATCCCAGATGCTGTAACGGCTGCGCCAGCACCAGCACCTTTGATGATTAGCGGTTGGTCTACATAACGATCGGTGTAGAACTCGACGATGTTGTCTTTTCCTTCAAGGTTGTAAAACGGACTTTCTTTTGGGATGAATTGCAAGCCAACGGCAGCTTTTCCGTTGTTGAAACTTGCTACAAACTTAATACGACTGTCTTTTTCTTTGGCTTCGATTAATAATTTATTGAAATGAGCTTCGTGGTTAATTAATGAAGCAAAAAAATCATCGTTGTTAGTCGTTTTCATGCATTCGTCAGGAAGGAAACAGTTGTTTTCAATTTCTTCCATATCCATTTGATAACCGCTTTCACGAATTAGAATTAATATTTTTCTAGCAACATCAACTCCGCTCAAATCTATTTTCGGATCGGGTTCGGTAAATCCTTGAACTCCTGCTTCTTTAACTACATCATGAAAACTGTAACTTTCACTAAAGTTATTGAAAATGAAGTTCAAACTTCCTGATAAAACAGCGTTGATACGGTTGACTTTATCACCAGAAGCAATCAATAATTTCAGGGTATCGATGATAGGTAATCCTGCGCCAACATTGGTTTCAAATAAAAATGGCGCGTTGTATTTTCGGGATAAATCTTTAAGGTTTTTGTAGTTGTTGAATTCAGATGAACAGGCAATTTTATTGCAGGTTACGACAGCGATATTTTTGGATAAAAATTGGTCGTAAATTCCGGCTACATCATAATTTGCTGTGATGTCAACAAAAATACTGTTGCGAAGATTGAGTTCTTTTACACGAGAAATGAAACTTTCTACATTGGCAGTTTCGCCATTATCTAAAGCAGTTTTCCAGTCTTTGAGATTAATTGCATCTTCGTCAAAAACCATTTTTCGTGAATTGGCTAACGCAATAACTCGAACGTTTATTCGGCGATTTTCTTTTAAGAATTTCTTTTGTTGGTTGATTTGGTCAATGAATTTTTCGCCTACATTTCCAACTCCCATAACGAATAAATTCAATTGCTTAGTGTTGTCTTCAAAGAAGCGTTCGTGTAGTGTATTCAGTGCTTTTTTAACGTCTTTTTCATTGATTACTACCGAAATGTTTCTTTCGGATGCACCTTGAGCAATCGCACGAATGTTGACGTTGTTTTTGCCTAAAGTGCTGAACATTTTTCCTGAAATTCCTTGGTGGTTTTTCATGCTTTCACCAACCAATGCTACGATGCATAAGTCTTTTTCAACGATGCATTTGTCGATTTTGCCTTGAGCAATTTCAAGTTCAAAAGCTTTGTTGATGGCTTTTTCGGCATTTTCGGCATCTGAATTTAGAATTCCAATACAAATGGAATGTTCCGATGATGCTTGAGTAATAAAAATTACGTTAATATTTTCTATAGAAAGTACTTCGAATAATCGTTTTGATGAACCAGAAACACCAACCATTCCAGAACCTTCGAGTGTTAACAATGCGATTTTGTCAATATGAGAAATTCCTTTGATTGGATTGTTGTTTGATGATGGATTGTTTGAAATTAAGGTTCCATTGGCTTCGGGTTCAAACGTGTTTTTGATAAGAATTGGAATGTTATCTTTTAAAACAGGCTGAATGGTTGGCGGATATAAAACTTTTGCACCAAAATGAGACAATTCCATCGCTTCTTGATAGGAAATGGTTTCAATAGGTTGGGCTTGCTTTACGATTTTTGGATTAGCAGTAAACATGCCATTTACGTCAGTCCAAATTTCCAATACTTCGGCATTGATAGCTGCTGCAATAATTGCTGCAGTATAATCAGAACCACCACGACCAAGTGTTGTTGTATTTCCATCGGCAGAAGAAGCGATGAAACCAGGGAAAATTGTAACTTGTTGATTATTATTCTTAAAATAATTATTAATCAATGTATTAGTTTCAGTAAAATTAACAGAAGCTTTTCCAAAATTATTGTCAGTTTTAATGAGTTCGCGACTATCTTTAAAACTTGAGTTGCTTACTTTTTGTTTTAATGCTGTTGCGATAATTTGTGATGATAGTAGTTCTCCAAAACCCGCAACAATATCGGCAGTTCTATTGGATAATTCGCCTAAAAGATAACAACCGTCAAGTAGTGTTTTTAAATGATTGATATTACTATTGATTACATCAATAATTTCGCTTTGTTCACTTAAAGGAATTAATTCATCAATAGCTTCTTTGTGTTTCTTTTCGATTTCGGCTACAATATTTTTGTAGTTTTTGTCTTTTGCGGAAGCTGATTTTCCTGCTAAAATCAATAAATCGGTTACGCCGCTAAAAGCTGAAACGACCACAGCTAGTTTTTTGGATTTACTTTTTTCTGCAACAATATTTATTGTTTTGTTGATATTTTCGGCATTGGCTACAGATGTTCCGCCAAATTTTAATGCTATCATAACTTTTAATGTATACGTTTAGTGTAAATGTTTGACTTGCTCTCTAATGAAAGCATATAAAAGGATTATATGTAAAAATTATACCCCAAATGGGGTTGTGGTAGTTGATGTTGTGCCAACAGTTGATGAAACCATTAAAGTGGTTTTTAGAGAAGAATTATATTTAAAATTGTTGACCATCATTTTTTTCAAATATATAGTATTTATTTTTAAACTTTTACATTAAGAGTAATTTTTGAGGATTTGACAATTGAAAAACGATATAGTTTGTTAAATTTTTAAACTAAATTTATTTTCAAAACTATTTTTGACAATTTGTCAATAAAATAGCTTAAAAATAATTGCTTTTTAACATTCGTTTGCGGAATTTTGGCGTCTAAACCCAATCCAAAATGGAGCATTCGCATTATATTAGTTCTGAAGTATTGACTTTAGAAACATTACAAGAGATAATTTCTGAACACAAAACATTGGCATTGTCAGAAGAAGCAAAAGTTAATATTCAACAATGTCGTGATTATTTAGATCAAAAAATGGCTTCAAATGAAACGCCAATTTATGGAATAAATACTGGTTTTGGCTCGTTGTGTAATGTAAAAATATCGAATGAGAATTTATCCAAACTTCAAGAAAATTTAGTAAAATCGCATGCTTGTGGAACAGGAGAAGAAGTGCCGCAGGAAATTGTGAAACTGATGTTATTACTTAAAATTCAAAGTTTAAGTTATGGAAATTCAGGTGTTCAATTGCAAACAGTGGAACGATTAATTGATTTCTATAATAACGATATTTTACCCGTAATTTATAATCAAGGTTCTCTTGGTGCTAGTGGTGATTTGGCTCCGTTAGCGCATTTATCATTGCCATTAATAGGCGAAGGCGAAGTAAATTATGAAGGATTTCGTCAACCTTCAGGAAAAGTTATAGAAAAAATGGGATGGAAGCCAATCGTCTTGCAATCCAAAGAAGGTTTAGCGTTGTTAAATGGAACCCAATTTATGAGTGCTTATGGTTGTTATGTGTTGCTGAAAGCGATGAAATATTCCTATTTAGCAGATGTCATTTCGGCTGTTTCTTTGGAAGGTTTTGACGGAAGAATTGAACCGTTTAATGAATTAATCCACTACGTTCGTCCGCATAAAGGGCAAGTTGTAACGGCGCAACGAATGAACGAATTATTGGAAGGAAGTCAAATTATTGCTCAAGAAAAAGCTCATGTTCAAGATCCATATTCGTTCCGTTGTATTCCGCAAGTTCATGGTGCTTCGAAAGATGCTATTGATTATGTGAAAAAAGTATTTAAGACAGAAATAAATTCGGTTACCGATAATCCTAATATATTTAAAGATGAAGATTTGATTGTTTCTGGTGGAAATTTCCACGGACAACCTTTGGCTTTGGCGTTAGATTTTCTGGGAATTGCTTTGGCGGAATTAGGTAGTATTTCTGAAAGAAGAACGTATCAGTTGATTTCGGGATTACGAGGTTTGCCAGCATTTTTGGTTGACAATCCAGGATTGAATTCTGGTTTTATGATACCTCAATATACAGCGGCAAGTATTGTTAGTCAAAACAAACAATTGGCAACTCCAGCAAGTATTGATAGTATTGTTTCGAGCAATGGTCAAGAAGATCACGTTTCGATGGGTTCAAATGCCGCTACAAAATGTTTGAGAATTATTGAAAACTTAGAGCGAATTTTGGCTATTGAGTTGATGAATGCTTCCCAAGCTATTCATTTCAGAGAACCTTTAAAATCGAGTGAATTTATAGAAAGCTTTGTAAAATCGTATCGCGAAGAAGTTCCGTTGGTTAAAGAGGACCGAATTTTACATTATGATATTGAGAAATCGGTAGCGTTTTTGGATAGTTTTATGATTGATTTGGAAGAGTAAAAGCTTTAATTTTGAAATTCTGATATTTCAGGTTTTATAATTGGTGGTGGTGGAATAAAAAATAATGATTTATTCATTTCCGAAAAGTCAAATTTTTTGTTGATTGTAGTAAATTGATGCCTTGCTTTTATAGTTTCTAGTATTTTTCCAAGCTTCCAAAAATGAATTGGGCCTTTTCCACCATGGATCTTCAATGATCTTTTTTGGTTATTATTTTTTAATTCAAAAGCATAAGTATTTCCATCTTCAATCTTATTGTTTTCAAAACTAGTTTCGTTTTTGGGGAATGAAATTGTATCTAGAACATTTTGAAGTATTTCTTTATCTTTATCATTTAAAATGGTATATGAAACGGATTCTTCAAATGGATATGTATTAATAAAAAAAAGTGTATCGGATAGATTTAATTTTAGATAATATGATTCACGAATATTCCATTTGAAGAAAGTAAAATCAATATTTTCTTTTTTTTGATTTGTGGAAATCACCAAACTCAAAATCCCCAAAATAGCGGGAACAGCTTGTACAAAAAAGATGCGCTTGGAAGCGGTTAACGCACCATAAATTCCAGCGACTAAAACACAACCTAAAAAGAACAACGCTAAATTTTTACTCCAAGTGGCATCACAAATTAGTAACGACCAAATCAAACCAGCGGCAAGAAAGCCGTTATACAAACCTTGATTGGCTGCCATGACTTTTGTCTTTTCGAATTGGTCTTCGGGTATGGTTTTGAATACTTTTTTAGCACGTGTTGTCCAAGCGAACATTTCGAGCCAAAGAATATAAATATGCAATACAGCAATAAATCCGACGATAATTTGAGAAAGTAAGTTCATGGTTTATGATTTAGATTTCTTGTCTTACTTTAAAATTCTTTTCGATCGCTTTAATCATTTCTCCAGCAATGTCTTTGTTGGTTGCGCCTTCAATTCCTTCCAAACCTGGCGAAGAATTTACTTCCAATAAAAGCGGACCTTTTGATGAACGAATAATATCAACTCCAGCCACTTTTAAATCCATAGCTTTGGCAGCTTTGATGGCGATTTTCTTTTCTTCAACAGTTGGTTTTATTATCGAAGCCGTTCCTCCCATGTGAATATTGGCACGGAATTCTCCCGCAGCAGCTTCACGTTGAATAGCCGCAACAACTTTTCCATCAACTACAAAAAGACGCAAATCTTTACCATTGGCTTCTTTGATGAATTCTTGAACTAAGATGTTAGCATTCAAACTTTTGAAAGCATTAATTACCGATTCGGCAGCTTTTTTAGTTTCCGCCAAAACAACTCCTTTTCCTTGTGTTCCTTCTAATAATTTGACAATCAATGGCGAACCGCCAACCATTTTAATCAAATCATCCGTATCCAAAGGCGAATTCGCAAAACCAGTTGTTGGAATATCAACACCATTTCTCAAAAGTAATTGAAGTGAAAATAATTTGTCTCTCGACTGAGTAATTGCGGCTGCCGAATTTAAACAATAGACTTTCATCGCTTCAAATTGTCGGGTTAATGCACAACCATAAAACGTAATACTTGGACGAATTCGAGGAATGATAGCATCAAAATTATCAAGGATTTTTCCACCACGATAATGGATTTCAGGTTTATCGGCATCGAGTTTCATATAACATTCTTTGATGTTCAAAAAATGCATTTCATGACCACGCATTTCGCCAGCTTCCATAATTCGTTTGTTGCTATACAATTCAGGATTACTAGCTAAAAGTCCAATGCGAAGACCAGATTTTTTGGAAATTGAATTTTGGTATAAATCTTTTAAAATTTCGGTGGAAGTTTGACCTAAAAGATACTTTTGTTCAGGATCGACTAGAATTCTTCCACTCATAGCTTCACGACCAAGTAGCATTCTGAAACCCATTGAGTCACGATTGGTCAGTGTCATTTCGATTTCCCAAATGTCATTTCCAATGGCTAATTTGGTTTGAATAACATAACGTTGTTCGCGAAAACCGCTGGAACTTTTAACAACACGTTTGTCAATCAATTTTGCCTCGCAGTGGATAACGGTTTTTAAATTATTTTGAATAGGGTTGATGTCAAATTTTACCCAATTTTCACCTTCTTTGATAAATGGCGCAATATTGATAGCATGCAACGCCGAAGTTTTTGCGCCTGAATCGACACGAGCTTTGATAGCTGGAATTCCAAGCTCAGGAAACGAACACCATTCTTCTGAACCTAATATGATTTTGTTTGAATTCATTTGTGATAAAAAATTAAACCACTAAGAGTTTAAGTTTCATTAAGTAACACTTAATTTTCTTAACCTCTTAATGGTTTATAAAAGTAGAAATTATATTTTATTAATTCGTAGGATTTTCAGCTTTTTGAATAGTAACAGTTAACTCTTGAGCCGTTTCGTCTAAATCCATAAAAATTTCATCGCCCGATGCTATTTTGGAAGTAATTATTTCTTCGGCTAATGCATCTTCAACATATTTTTGAATAGCTCTTTTTAATGGTCGAGCACCAAATTGTTTGTCAAAACCTTTTTCAGCAATGAATGCTTTTGCTGTATCAGATAAATTAAGTTTGTATCCTAATTCTTCAATTCTAGCAAATAGCTTTTTCAATTCGATTTCGATAATTAAATTGATATGTTCTTTTTCTAACGGATTGAAAACAATTACATCATCAATTCTGTTAAGGAATTCTGGTGCAAATGTTTTTTTCAATGCGTTTTCGATTACACTTTTTGAATGATCATCGGCTTGTGCCACCTTTGCTGATGTTCCAAAACCAACACCTTGACCAAAATCTTTCAATTGACGTGCGCCAACATTCGAAGTCATGATGATAATCGTGTTTTTGAAGTCAATTTTTCGACCTAAACTATCGGTTAAATATCCATCGTCTAGAACTTGAAGCATCATATTGAAAACATCGGGATGTGCTTTTTCGATTTCGTCCAAAAGAACAACACAATAGGGCTTTCTTCTAACTTTTTCGGTTAATTGTCCACCTTCTTCATAACCAACATATCCTGGAGGTGCACCGATTAAACGAGAAATTGCAAATTTTTCCATGTATTCGCTCATGTCAATTCGAACCAAAGCATCTTCAGAATCGAATAATTCACGAGCAATAACTTTAGCTAATTGGGTTTTTCCAACTCCAGTTGAACCTAAGAAAATAAACGAACCAATTGGTCGGTTTGGATCTTTTAGTCCAGCACGATTACGTTGAATTGAACGAGCAATTTTGGTAACAGCTTCGTCTTGACCGATTACTTTTCCTTTGATAAGTTCTGGTAAATGAGCTAATTTGTTGCTTTCTGTTTGTGCAATTCTGTTTACTGGAATTCCAGTCATCATCGATACTACATCGGCAACATTGTCTTCGGTTACTCGGATACGGTTGTTTTTAGAATCTTCTTCCCATTGTTCTTGTGCAATAGCTAAGTCTTTCTCTAAACGCTTTTCGTCATCACGAAGTTTGGCTGCTTCTTCATATTTCTGTTTTTTGACTACAGAATTTTTAAGTTCGCGTACTTCTTCCAATTGACGTTCTAAATCCAAAATTTGTTTTGGGACATCAATATTAGTAATGTGAACACGAGAACCAGCTTCGTCCAAAGCATCAATAGCTTTGTCTGGAAGAAAACGTTCTGACATGTATCTATTTGTTAATTTTACACAAGCCTCGATAGCTTCAGGTGTGTAAATTACGTTATGGTGATCTTCATATTTGTTTTTGATATTATTTAAAATTGTAATCGTTTCTTCTACTGAAGTTGGTTCTACAATTACTTTTTGAAAACGTCTTTCTAATGCACCGTCTTTTTCAATATATTGGCGGTATTCGTCCAAAGTTGTAGCACCAATACATTGGATTTCGCCTCTTGCTAAAGCAGGTTTGAACATGTTGGAAGCATCAAGCGAACCCGTTGCGCCACCAGCACCAACAATAGTGTGGATTTCGTCTATGAAAAGAATGATGTCGTCGTTTTTTTCCAATTCGTTCATTACGGCTTTCATTCTTTCTTCAAATTGTCCGCGGTATTTTGTCCCGGCAACTAATGAAGCTAAATCAAGCGTAACAACACGTTTATTAAAAAGAATACGAGAAACTTTCTTTTGAATAATTCGTAATGCTAAGCCTTCGGCAATGGCAGATTTTCCAACACCTGGTTCACCAATTAGTAATGGATTGTTTTTTTTTCTTCGGCTAAGAATTTGAGATACACGCTCAATTTCTTTTTCACGACCAACAACTGGATCGAGTTTTCCTTCTTCGGCAAGTTCGGTTAAATCGCGACCAAAGTTGTCCAAAACCGGAGTTTTCGATTTTTTGTTGGTTTTGTTCGCAGGATTATTGAAACTTCCTTCTTTTAAACTGTCATCTTGACCTGAATCTTCGTTGTACGATTCATTTCTTGGCAAGTTATCTGTAAAATCTTCTTCGTTTGGTGTCATATTTAAGTATTGTTCTTTAACTACATTATAGTCGATTTTTAGACGATGTAGTAGTTTGGTTGTTGGATCATTTTCATTTCGAAGTATGCACAAAAGTAAATGTGCAGTACTAATTGAAGAACTTTGAAAAACTTTAGCTTCAAGAAAAGTTGTTTTCAAAGCACGTTCCGCCTGACGTGTTAAGTGTAGGTTTTTCTTTTCGTTACTGATTTCAACATTTGGGTTGGCCGGACTTAGAATTTCCACCTTTTTACGCAAATGTTCTAAATCAATCGAAAGATTGTTTAGTATAGATATGGCTTTGCCGTTTCCGTCTCTAAGAATACCAAGCATCAAGTGTTCCGTTCCAATAAAGTCATGCCCTAATCGTAGCGCTTCTTCTTTACTGTACGTGATTACATCTTTAACTCTTGGTGAAAAATTATCATCCATAGCAATTTGATTTTGTGAAGTAAATTTAACTAATCGGAATGAGTAAATCAAAAATCATTCCTTTAAAAGTACTGTCAGCTAATTGACAAAAAAAATACCAATAATAAAAGTAGTACTTAAAGTATTTTATTAACCAAAAAACAACCTCATTTTGTTAATAAATCTTTGAAATTTGTGAACTAAAAACACCTATAAAAGCGATAAATATCCTATATTAGCACGTTTTGAATTTAAACTAATTTTATAATAATTTATACAACTATGTCTGACGGAGAAAAGTTAATTCCTATTAACATCGAAGATGAAATGAAATCAGCATACATCGATTATTCGATGTCTGTTATTGTATCAAGAGCATTGCCTGACGTTCGTGACGGTTTAAAACCAGTTCACCGAAGAGTATTATATGGAATGTATGATTTAGGAGTTTTTTCTAATAGAGCTCACAAAAAATCCGCTAGAATTGTTGGAGAAGTTTTGGGTAAATATCACCCGCACGGCGATACATCGGTTTATGATGCTATGGTTCGTATGGCGCAAGAATGGAGTTTACGTTATTTGTTAATTGATGGTCAAGGTAACTTTGGTTCAGTTGATGGCGATAGTCCTGCAGCAATGCGTTATACCGAAGCCAGAATGAAAAAAATGTCAGAAGACATTATGGCAGATATTGACAAAGAAACAGTTGACTTTCAATTGAACTTTGACGATACTTTGTATGAGCCAAAAGTAATGCCAACGCGTGTTCCAAATCTTTTGATTAATGGTGCATCTGGAATTGCAGTTGGTATGGCAACCAATATGGCACCACACAATTTAACCGAAGTTATCGATGGAACATTGGCATATATTGATAACGAAGAGATTGAAATTGACGAATTGATGAACCATGTTAAAGCACCCGATTTTCCAACTGGTGGTGTAATTTATGGTTATGATGGTGTTCGTGAAGCTTTTAAAACTGGTCGTGGACGAATTGTAATGCGTGCCAAAGTAGGTTTTGAAGAAGTTAACGGAAAAGAAGCTATCATAGTTTCTGAAATTCCATATCAAGTGAACAAGGCAGAAATGATTAAGAAAACTGCCGATTTAATTAATGAAAAAAGAATTGAAGGTATTTCAAACATCCGTGACGAATCGGATAGAAGTGGAATGCGTATCGTTTATGAATTAAAACGTGATGCTGTTCCAAATGTTGTTTTGAACACCTTATATAAGTTTACACAATTACAATCTTCTTTCAGTGTAAATAATATTGCACTAGTAAAAGGAAGACCACAAATGTTGAATCTAAAAGATTTAATACATTATTTTGTGGAACATCGTCATGATGTTGTAGTGAGAAGAACCCAATTTGAATTGCGCAAAGCAGAAGAAAGAGCACATATTTTAGAAGGTTTAATCATTGCATCTGATAATATAGATGAAGTAATTGCATTAATTCGTTCTTCAAAAGATGGCGATGAAGCTCGTACCAAATTAATTGAACGATTTACACTTTCAGAAATTCAAGCTCGTGCTATTGTTGAAATGCGTTTACGTCAGTTAACTGGTCTTGAGCAAGATAAATTAAGAGCCGAATATGAAGAAATCATGAAATTAATTCAGCATTTGAAAGATTTATTGGCTAGCAAAGAAATGAGAATGCAATTAATTAAAGACGAATTAATTGAAATTAGAGATAAATATGGTGATGGACGTCGTTCTACAATCGAATATGCTGGTGGAGATGTAAGTATTGAAGATTTAATTGCCGATGAAAATGTAGTGATAACAATTTCACATGCAGGTTACATCAAGCGTACTAATTTATCAGAATACAAAACTCAAAACCGTGGTGGTGTTGGGCAAAAAAGTGCCGGAACTCGTGATCAAGATTTCTTAGAACATTTATTTGTAGCAACAAATCATCAATATTTATTATTCTTTACACAAAAAGGAAAATGTTTCTGGATGCGCGTTTATGAAATTCCAGAAGGAAGTAAAACAAGTAAAGGTCGTGCTATTCAAAACTTAATCAACATCGAAAGTGATGATAAAGTAAAAGCATTTATTTGTACCCAAGACTTGAAAGATAAAGATTATACCAACAGTCACAACCTTATTATGGTGACCAAAAAAGGTCAAGTCAAGAAAACGTCGTTAGACAAATATTCAAAACCAAGAGTAAACGGAGTAGCAGCAATTACCATTAAAGATGGAGACGAATTGCTAGCAGCAGAACTTACTGATGGAAACAGCCACATAATGATTGCTGTTAAATCAGGAAAAATGGTTCGTTTTGAAGAAAGCAAAACACGTCCGATGGGAAGAACAGCTTCTGGAGTTCGTGGAATTACCTTAAAAGACGAAACAGATGAAGTAATCGGAATGGTCTCTGTAAATGATATGGAAAGTGAAATATTAGTTGTTGCCGAAAACGGTTATGGAAAACGTTCAAGTATCGACGAATATAGAATTACAAATCGTGGAGGAAAAGGTGTGAAAACATTAAACATCACAGAAAAAACAGGTAAATTAATCTCCATAAATTCTGTAACCGATGCTGATGATTTAATGATTATCAATAAATCAGGATTGACTATAAGAATGGCAGTTGAAGATTTACGCGTAATGGGAAGAGCAACTCAAGGAGTAAAATTGATTAACATTAAAGGAAACGACTCAATTGCAGCTGTTACCAAAGTAATGAAAGATGACGTTTCTGAAGTAGTTCTAGACGAAGACGGAAATATTATTGAAGGTGAAGTTATCGAAAGAGTAAAACCAGTTTTAGAAATCCTTGAAGACGAAGGTTCAACTGACGATGATGACGATGATTACACTGAAGAAGAAGAAATCGACGATGAAGAATCGGTAGATGAAGATGATGAATAATTAAAAAATGTATAATATGAAAATAAAAAACATTGTATTAGCTTCGGCAGTACTAGCTTCAGTTTCCTCTTTCTCACAAAAAGATGAGTTGAAAAAGTTGAAAAAAATTTATGAAAAAACAACTCCAACAATAAATGATGTTTCAGACTATAAAGCAACCTTAAATGCGTTACAACCTTTAGCAACCGCTGAAGCAGATAACGTATATTATGGATTTTATAAAGCAATGACACCAATTGTAGAAATTATGTCATTAGGCGCAACAGCAACACCAGAGAAAAAAGCTCAAATTGCTACTCCAAAAGTAGTTGCTGAGGTAGAAAAAGGATTAAATGCTACTTTAGACTATGAGAAAAAAGTTGGCAAAAAAGTCTATACTGATGACATTTTAGCAAAAATTGCTTTTTTCAAACCTGAATTATTAAACGGCGCCATTGCACTTGGTGATGCAAAACAATATAAAGAGGCAGCTAGTTTGTTACATTCAATTTACATGTTAGATAAAAACGATGTTGATATGTTGTTTTATGCCGCAGGATATTCTGTAAACGCTGAGGATTATGACAAAGCAATAGAATACTACAATGAATTGAAGAAATTAAATTATTCAGGAGAATCAATAATTTATTATGCTACTAATAAAGCGACTAAAGTTGAAGAAAATTTTGGCAGCAAGCAATTAAGAGATATTTCAGTTAATTCTGCTAAAACACATGAAAAACCTCGTGATGAAAAAACACCATCAAAACGTGGTGAAATTTATAAAAATGTTGCTCTAATATTAGTTCAACAAGGAAAAACTAATGAAGCAATTACTGCTATTCAAGATGCGAGAAAAATAAATCCAGATGATGAAAGTTTATTGTTTACAGAAATGGATTTGTACTTAAAACTAAATGATTTTGATAAATATACCCTTTTAGTAAACGAAGCTTTGGCTAAAAATCCAAACAATGCTGATTTAGTTTTTAATTTAGGAGTTATTAGTGGAAATGCTGAAAAAATAGAAGAAGCCAAAAAGTATTACATGAAAGCAATTGAAATCAAACCTGATTATGTTAATGCTTATGTTAACTTATCAGAAGTTATGCTTCGAGCAGATGAAAAATTTGTTGATGAAATGAACAAACTTGGAACATCTGAAAAAGATAATAAAAGATATGCTGTCATCAAGGCTGAAAGAGAAAAAAACTTTAAATCTATTCTTCCTTATTTAGAAAAAGCGGTTGAGTTAGATCCAACCAATGAACCAGCTAAGAAAACGTTGTTAAGTGTTTACAATGCACTAGAAATGACTGATAAATACAAAGCTTTAAAAGCAAAAATGTAATTTCCAGATAATTCTAAAAAAAATGCCTCGAAATTTTCGAGGCATTTTTTTATTATTTGAAATTCTTATTATAAGTGAATTACTTCATCATAAGCAGCAGCTACGGCTTCCATAACAGCTTCGCTCATTGTTGGATGCGGATGAATAGATTTTAAAATTTCGTGACCTGTTGTTTCTAGTTTTCTAGCTACAACTGCTTCTGCAATCATATCCGTAACACCTGCACCAATCATGTGGCAACCTAACCATTCGCCATATTTTGCATCGAAAATTACTTTTACAAAACCATCGGCAGCACCAGCAGCTTTTGCTTTTCCTGAAGCAGAGAATGGAAATTTACCAATTTTCAACTCGTATCCTTTTTCTTTAGCTTGTTTTTCAGTCAAACCAACAGAAGCAATTTCTGGAGTTGCATATGTACAACCTGGAACGTTTCCATAATCAATTGGTTCTACGTGTAAACCTGCAATTTTTTCAACACAGTTAATTCCTTCAGCAGAAGCAACGTGAGCCAAGGCTTGACCTGGCGTTACATCTCCAATAGCATAATATCCTGGAACATTAGTTTGGTTGTAAGCGTTTACTAAAATTTTGTCTCTATCTGTTGCAATGCCAACTTCTTCAAGACCAATATTTTCGATGTTAGTTTTAATTCCAACTGCCGAAAGTAAAATATCTGCTTCAAGAACTTCTTCACCTTTTGCCGTTTTTACATAAGCTTTAACTCCATTCCCTGAAGTATCAATGCTTTCTACAGAAGCATTTGTCATGATGTTAACACCTGCTTTTTTCATAGAACGTTCCATTTGTTTCGAAATATCTTCGTCTTCAACAGGAACAATATTTGGCATAAATTCAACAATAGTAACTTCTGTTCCCATTGAATTGTAGAAATGAGCAAATTCAACTCCAATCGCACCAGAACCAACTACAATCATTTTCTTTGGTTGAGTAGGTAAAGTCATTGCTTGTCTGTATCCAATAACTTTTACACCATCTTGAGGAAGATTTGGTAACTCTCTTGAACGTGCACCAGTTGCAATAATAATGTGATCTGCTGAATATTCTGTAACTTTTCCATCAGCAGCTGTTACATCTACTTTTTTACCCGGTTTTATTTTGCCAAAACCATCAATAACGTCAATTTTATTTTTTTTCATTAAGAATTGAACACCTTTACTCATTCCGTCGGCAACATCACGTGAACGTTTTACAACGGCAGAAAAGTCTTTGTCAAATTCTTTAATGGTTAATCCATAATCGGAAGCATGTTTTAGGTAATCAAATACTTGAGCCGATTTTAAAAGTGCTTTTGTTGGAATACAACCCCAATTAAGGCAAATTCCACCAAGGCTTTCTTTTTCAATAACAGCTACTTTAAAGCCCAATTGAGAAGCACGGATTGCCGTAACATAACCGCCTGGACCACTTCCTAAAACAATAATATCGTATTTCATTTTGTATTGCGTTTATTTTTATTTATTATTTAATCATATTGTATTGTCCGGAGTTAATTTCAGACTCTATTTTATCAACTTGTTAATGTTAATTTTTTGATTTGGGACAGCTTTTAATTAAGATTGCGAATTTAAGTAATTATTTTAAAAAATTTATTAATTTTTGTTCATTCTTAAGTAGTTTATTCATTTCATTTACTCCTTTTTTATTGAGATGATTTGTATTATAAAAATTAATAGAATTATTCCTTATTATTTCATAGTTTGCATCAATTACTTCAATATTATTACTTTCACAAATAGATATAGTTTGTTGGAATTTCTTTTTATCGTACAAAACTTTGTATACTGGTGTTTGAATACAGATTAGTTTAATTTCTTTCTTTTTACAAAATTCATTTAAGTTATATAGTTGTTTTTTTAAAATACTAGCTTCATTATCGGTAAAATAATATTTTTTAAGTTCGTCGTTTACTGGTGATTTTGTTGTGTTCCAAACTTCATCATTCATTCCAAAACCTTCAGGAAAAAGGTTGGAATTGTTTAAAGTTACACAATCTCCTAGTAGTTTATATTTAAAAATGGCATACAAAGGGATATACTTTTCTGCATTATTAAATTTAAAATATTCTACTAATGCCTCATTTTCCTTTGTTGGCATAAATGCAAATCTTGAATATTTATCTTTATTAATTAAATTACTGTCTGATTTATTGAAATATGGCTCGATGAAAGGATCAAAGCTAAATATTACAAATTTTGGAGATTTATTTTTCATTAAATAATTTTCAAGTCGAAGTTGAATACTGTTAATTTTTGAATGTCCGTTCATACCAATATTTACAGTTTTTAAATTAAATTTTTTATTAAAAAATCCAGGATCTAAGTGCATCCAACATCTTGAACTGCCAAGTAATACAATATCTGCATCTATGTTAGAGGTTGTATCCCAATTGTCGTGTCCAAATACAGTTTTATCTTTTATACGGAAAGTGATTAGAATTTGTAGTGTTGTAATAATAACAACTATTAATATTGAAAAGGATACTGTTTTTTTTAAAAAATTTATAATCATTAGAATTGAAAATATATAAATTGTTGGTTTGAACTATTAAAGCTAAAATAGTAAATAGTGATAACTAAAAACGAATAAAATCCCCAGCGAAATACTCTTTTCCATTGTAAACCAATTTTTTGGATTGCAAATTCATTTTCTCGTCCTATCCATTCGATTGTAAAGAATAATAAAACAAAGAATATGACAGGTAAACTTGTTCCAATTCCTGAAAAATAGGGAATAGTAAAAGTTGAAATCGAAAAAATTTCAAATATATAATCCATGGCTAAACCGACACTCTCAGACCTAAAAAAAATCCAAGCAAAAACAGTCAATATGAAAGTTATTGAAATAGAAAATATTTCTTGTAGACTAGGTAATTTTTTTCCTTTGGCTACGATATCTAAATTAGTTCTATTTTTTTTATAAATAATTAGAGGTAAAATATAAAATGCATTTAATAATCCCCAGATGATAAATGTCCAGTTTGCTCCATGCCAAAATCCACTTACAATAAAAATTATAAAAGTATTTCTAATTCTTTTCAAAGTTCCACCTTCACTACCACCTAATGGAACATAAAGATAGTCTTTAAACCATGATGAAAGAGAAATGTGCCATCTTCTCCAAAATTCCGCAATATCTCTGGAAAAATATGGGAAAGCAAAATTTTTCAATAAATCTATTCCAAATAAACGAGCAGTTCCAAGCGCAATATCAGAATATCCTGAAAAATCGCCATAAATTTGAAATGAAAAAAATAAAGCACCTAAGATTAATGTACTACCTGAATAGTCATGTTGATTTTTAAAAATTTCATTTGCAAAATTAGCGCAACTGTCTGCAATAACTATTTTTTTAAATAAACCCCAAAGTATTTGCCGCATTCCATCTACAACTTTAGAATAATTAAATTCTCTTTTTACTTTAATTTGCGGTAATAAATGTGTTGCTCTTTCGATTGGACCTGCAACTAGTAAAGGAAAAAAACTGACAAATACAGCATATTCTACGAAGTTTTTTTCAGGTTTAATTTTTTCTTTGTAAATGTCAATAACATAAGATAGTCCATGAAAAGTGTAGAAAGAAATTCCAACTGGAAGAATAATATTCAAAGTTAAAGGATTTACTTTTATTCCAAAATTAGAAAGTGCTTCTGCAAAGGAAATTGCAAAAAAATCGTAATACTTAAAAACTCCTAGAAATCCGAGATTTATAATTATGCTTAACCAAAACCAAAACTGTTTGCTTTTTTGGTTACTACTTTCTTGCATTTTTATCCCAGTAAAATAGTCTAGAAATGTCGAAAAAAAGAGAAGAAATAAAAAACGCCAATCCCAACAAGCATAAAAAAAATAACTAGAAACTAGCAATAAAATATTTTGAAGTTTGAGATTTTTATTGATTACAAACCAATACAAAAAAAATATTATTGGTAAAAAAATCGCAAAATTTATCGAATTAAAAAGCATAATTTTAAGATTTTCATAAATATTAATTTATTCTATTTGATTAGAAAACTGCGATTCATACAAATTCTTATAATAACCATCTGTTTTAGCAACCAATTCCTGATGTGAACCTTGTTCCACAATCATTCCTTTGTCCATCACGATTATTTTATCAGCATTGATAATCGTTGCCAATCGATGTGCAATAACAATTGAAGTTCTTCCAGTTGTTATTCTTTCGGTTGCTTTTTGAATCAATTCTTCGCTATATGTATCAATCGATGAGGTTGCTTCATCCAAAATCAAAATACTCGGATTGCTAACATACGCACGAAGAAAAGCAATCAACTGTCTTTGTCCAGACGAAAGCATCACGCCACGTTCTTTTACGTCATAATCATAACCATTTGGTAATGTTTTTATGAATTTATGAACACCAATTTTCTTCGCAGCCTCAATAACTTCTTCTCTCGAAATTGCTGGATTATTCAGTGTAATGTTGTTGTGAATAGTATCAGCAAAAAGAAAAACATCTTGTAATACGATAGCAATTTGCTTGCGCAAACTTTCCAACTGAAAATCATTAATATTATGGTTATCAATATAAATCGAACCGGAATCTATTTCATAAAATCGATTAAGCAAATTGATTATTGTAGATTTTCCAGCACCAGTTGCACCAACAATAGCAATCGTTTCGCCTGATTTTACGTCAAGATTTATTCCTTTTAAAACTTCTTGATCTTTTACATAACTAAATCGTACGTTCTCAAAACGAATATTTCCAGAGAAATGACCAGCTATTTTTGTACCATTATTTTGTACATCATTTTCGCTGTCAAGAATATCAAAAACACGATTGGCAGCAATCATTCCCATCTGCATTTCATTGAATTTATCTGCAATTTGTCGCAACGGATTAAACAACATTCCGATGAACATGGTATAGGAAAATAAATCTCCAAATGTGGTAAATTTATCACCATCCAAAATATGAAAACCTCCATATATAACAACAGCTCCAAGCGATAATGATGAAATAATATCAGCAATAGGAAAGAAGATAGAGTTGTATAAAATGGTTTTGATCCAAGCTTTATTGTGTTTTTGATTGATTTCTTTAAACTTTTCAAATTCAATATCTTCTCGATTAAAAAGTTGAACGATTTTCATTCCAGTTACTCTTTCTTGAACAAAAGTGTTCATGTTAGCAACTTGATTTCGAACTTCTTCAAAAGCTAATTGCATTTTTTGTTGAAAAACTCTTGTGGCATAAACCAAAATCGGCATTGCCAAAATCACAATCCAAGTTAATCGCCAGTTCATGTAGAACATAAAACCCAAAACCACAATCATTTTTAGTAAATCACTGATTATCATAAAAAGTCCTTGACTAAAAATGCGCGCAATTTGCTCAATATCTGAAACCGAACGCGTTACCAATTGTCCAACGGGAGCATTGTCAAAGTATTTCATTCGAAAAGTAAGCATGTGATTGAACAATTTTGTTCGAATGTCTTTAATGATATCTTGACCAAGCCAATTTGCCCAGTAAACAAAGTAGAATTGTGAAAAAACTTCAAATAATAGAACAATTCCCATCAAAACAGCATACCAAAGTAAACCTTCTTGATCTTTAGGTTGAATGTATGAGTCAACAGTTTGTTTCAGTAAATAGGGACGTAAAGCAGCAAATACGGATAGCAAAATAGCAAAAGCAATTACACCATAAAACCTTGCTTTATAAGGTTTGGTGTATTTTAGAATTCTTTTAAAAAGATTAGAGTCAAATGCTTTAGCTTTCATTAAATATTTGATATTAAATTTTAGATATTAGATTTTACTCTTTACTCAAATAAGGATATTCAATTTTGGTTAAATACAATCCGTGTGCTGGAACTGAAAATCCAGCTTTGCTCCGGTTTTTGCTTTCAATTATTTGTCGGAAATCATTCAAAGATACTTTTCCTGAGCCAATATTTATCATTGTGCCAACAATTGCTCGAACCATATTTCGTAGAAATCTATCAGCAGCAATAATGAAAACTAATTTGTCTTCGTTTTGCTGCCAATTAGCTTCAAAAATTTTGCAATTGAATGTGTTTACATCAGTATTAGTTTTTGAAAAACATTCAAAATCAATATATTCAAACAATATTTTGCACGCTTCGTTCATTTTAGCAACATCGAGCGGCAAACTGTAATACCAACTATCGTCACTTTTGAACGCATTTTTTTTGGTATGGATATGGTATTCGTAAGTTCTTTTTGTTGCGTCAAATCTAGCATGTGCTTCGTCGTGAACCTTGATAAGGTCAAAAATTGCGATATCTTTTGGTAAAAAAGAATTGAGTTTATAAACCAATTTTTCAATATCTATTTCAGTTTCGTAGTCAAAATGAGCAAACATTTCTTTGGCATGAACTCCAGAATCGGTTCTTCCAGCACCAAGAATATCGATGTTGGTTTTTAGTAACGTACTCAAAGCTTTGTTGAGCGTTTCCTGAACCGAAATTGCATCAGGTTGATATTGCCAACCGAAGTAATTTGTTCCTTTATAGGCTAATTTTATGAAGTATCTCATTTGTTGCTTTCACAAAAAAATCCAAATTGTTTTGGCAATCTGGATTTGTAAGTGACTTATTTTTCTACTTATGCTTTTTCTAAAATTCTGTTTGGATCATAACCAAAAAGATGATGTTGTTTAATCACTTCTGCAATTCCTTTTGGTAACATTTTTTCCCAACCTGGCGTTCCGTTGCTAATCATTTTTAACACTTCGCGCGAGAAGATTTTTAAATGGTCTTTGTCAAAATCAGTGATGTCGACCACTTTTCCATTGTAGGCAAAAAATTTATACAATTCTTTCATTCTCGGATGTACTTTCAGGTTTTGAGAGTTGATGATTTCTCCGTTTTCGTCTTCCATTGGATACAAGAAAACTTTCAAATCGCGGTAGAATAATTTTCCGAAGGCTTCCAGAATTCCTCCACTTAAATGGCGATAGTATTTTTCGTCAAAAATATCAATTAGGTTATTTACACCCATTGCTAATCCCATTCTGGCTTTGGTATAACTAGAGAAATATTCTACTACTTTATAATATTCTTGGAAGTTAGAAATCATTACCGTTTGACCTAATGAACAAAGTAATTCGGCTCTATCCATGAAATCTCTTTCATCAATTTCTCCTTCTGAACGAAGATTTGATAACGTAATTTCAAAAACTACAAGCGTATTGTCTTTATCAACTTTGCTTTCGTCAAGGAACATTTTTAACGATTTCTCATACATGTCCATATTTACTTGAGTAACTGGACGAAAACTTCCTCTGATTGCTAGAATATTTTTTTTGTATAAAATTGCCGCTGGTAAAATATTAGTTCCATCTGGACTGAACATTACGGCTTCGGTCATTCCGTTTTTAACCAATTGTAAACTCATCAATCGGTTATCAACATTTTCAAATCTTGGACCAGAAAAGTTTATGGTGTCAATTTCTAATTGGTCTTTGTCTAAATGGTCATACAAATAACGAAGCAACTTTTTTGGATCGTTGTATTTGTAATATGCACCATAAATCAAGTTCACGCCAAGAATTCCAAGAGTTTCTTGTTGAAGTCTTGCATCGGTTTCTTTAAAACGGATGTGTAATGTAATTTCGTTATAATCTTCATCTGGTTCAACTTGGTATTTAATTCCAACCCAACCATGACCTTTAAATTGCTTTGCAAAATCTATTGTAGCCACAGTATTGGCAAAACTGAAGAATATCTTGTTAGGATGTTTATCTCTTTTTAAACGCTTTTCAATCAGTTCAACTTCATGGTTTAGCATTTTTTTTAAGCGACTTTCAGTAACATATCGTCCATCATCTTCAACACCATAAATAGCGTCGCTAAAGTCTTTGTCGTAAGCAGACATTGCTTTTGCAATAGTTCCAGATGAACCACCAGCACGGAAAAAATGTCTTACAGTTTCTTGTCCTGCTCCAATTTCTGCAAACGTTCCATAGATATTCTCATTTAGATTAATTCGAAGTGCTTTATCTTTAATGGCAGGAATTTGTTCAATGGCTTTATCGCCTTTTAACTTTATGTTTGAAATGATTGTATCCATAATATTTTATATACTTTGCAAAGTTAGTAAAATAGGAGTTTTATTGAAAGTTAATTAACCCAATTTTTGGATTTTAATGAACTTAAAGTTTAATTTTACAAAGTTATAAC
>NZ_JACTAC010000035.1 GCF_014486675.1 Flavobacterium macrobrachii | reverse complement strand
GTTAAAAAAAGTATTTTTGTGTAACAAAAAGTTAAGTTGGCTTACTAACTATTCTATCAACGAAAAAAATTTCAATTTTTTATGAAAAAATCATTAATTGCTTTAAGTTCAATACTTATGTTTAGCGGGGTTGCTTCTGCTCAAAAGGTTGCTTTTGAAGAATATGACTTAGACAACGGATTGCACGTAATTTTACACAATGACCAATCTGCTCCAGTCGTTATTACTTCGGTTATGTATCATGTAGGTTCAAAAGACGAAAATCCAGAAAGAACGGGTTTCGCTCACTTTTTTGAACACCTATTATTTGAAGGTACAGAAAATATTAAAAGAGGTGAATGGTTTAAAATTGTAACTGCTAATGGTGGAACAAATAACGCAAACACTTCAGAAGATAGAACCTACTATTTTGAAGTTTTCCCTTCAAATAGTTTAGAAGTTGGTCTTTGGATGGAATCAGAAAGATTAATGCATCCAGTAATTAACCAAATTGGTGTTGATACTCAAAATGAAGTTGTTAAAGAAGAAAAAAGACTTCGTGTTGACAATCAACCTTATGGAAGTTTAATTGCTGAGGTAAAGAAAAATATGTTTAAAGTGCATCCTTATCGTTGGGCGCCAATTGGTTCTATGGAACATCTTGATGCAGCTACTTTGGCAGAATTTCAAGCGTTTAACAAAAAATTCTACACGCCAAACAATGCAGTTCTTGTAGTTGCAGGACAACTTGATATTGCACAAACTAAAGCTTGGATACAAAAATACTTTGGACCAATTCCAAGAGGTGAAAAAATTAAAAAACAAACCTTTGTTGAAGAACCAATCACAGAAACAATCAGAGCAAAATATGAAGATCCAAACATCCAAAAACCAATGGTTGTTGCTTCATACAGAACGCCATCAATGAAAACACGTGATGCTAGAGTTTTAGACATGATTTCAACCATTTTAAGCGATGGTAAAAGTTCTCGTTTATACAAAAAAATTGTTGACGACAAGAAAATGGCACTACAAGTTGGAGCTTTCAACTATAGCCAAGAAGATTATGGTCAATACATTCTTTATGGAATGCCACAAGGCGATGCAACTTCGGAAGATTTAGTAAGAGAAATTGATGAAGAAATTGTAAAACTTCAAAACGAATTGATTTCTGAAAAAGATTTCCAAAAACTTCAAAACATCTACGAAAACAATTATGTAAATAGTAATTCAAGTGTTGAAGGTGTTGCAGAAAACTTGGCTTCATTCTACTTATTACACGGTGATGTGAATTTAATAAATACCGAAATCGAAATTTACCGTTCAATTACAAGAGAAGAAATTAGAAACATTGCTAAAAAATATCTAAATCCAAATCAAAGATTAATTTTAGACTACGTTCCAGGTAAAGACAAAGCTCAAAACTAAGACATCAATTATTATGAAAAAATCTCTAATTATACTAGCAAGCTTGTTTTTAACAATTACAACGCAAGCACAAGACAGATCACAACCAAAACCTGGACCATCGCCAGCTATTAATCTAAAAAAGCCAACAACATTTACATTGCCAAATGGTTTAAAAGTACTAGTTGTTGAAGATCATAAATTACCAAGAGTTTCTTACAGTCTTTCTATCGACAATGCACCTTATGCTGAAGGCGATAAAAAAGGAGTTTCTGATTTAACGAGTAGCTTAATTGGAAACGGTTCTACTAAAACTCCAAAAGACGTTTTCAATGAAGAAATCGACTTTTTAGGAGCAAACATCAACTTTTATGCTTCTGGAGCATCAGCTAGCGGATTATCAAAACACGCTACAAGAATTTTGGAATTAATGGCAGAAGGTGCAATTATGCCAAACTTCACTCAAGAAGAATTTGATAAAGAAAAAGACAAATTAATCGAAGGTTTAAAAACACAAGAAAAAAGTGTTTCGGCTGTAGCTTCAAGAGTTGAAGATGTTTTAGCGTATGGCAAAAATCATCCAGCTGGAGAATATCTTTCTGAAGAAACGATTAAAAATGTATCATTGTCTGATGTGAAACAAAACTACAGAACGTACTTTGTTCCTCAAAATGCCTATTTGGTAATCATTGGTGATGTTAAAACTAAAGACATCAAAAAATCGGTTGAAAAACTTTTTGGTCCATGGGTAAAAGCAACAGCTCCAAACCAAACGTATTCTAACCCAACAAATGTTCAATACACTCAAATCAACTTTGTAGATATGCCAAACGCCGTTCAATCAGAAGTAATTTTGATGAACACTGTAAGTTTAAAAATGTCTGATCCAGATTTCTTCCCAGTAATCTTGGCTAACCAAGTTTTTGGTGGTGATTTCAACAGTTATTTAAACATGAATTTACGTGAAGCTCACGGTTGGACGTATGGCGCAAGTTCTTATGTTGATGCAAACAAATACACTAATTCTAAGTTTGTAGCAAGCACTCAAGTTAGAAATTCAGTTACTGATAGTGCTGTTGTTGAAGCTTTGAAGGAATTAAAAAGAATTAGAACTGAGAAAGTTTCTGATGAAATGCTAAACAATGTAAAAGCAGGTTACATCGGTCGTTTTGTTATGCAAGTTGAAAAACCAGCAACCGTTGCTCGTTATGCTGTAAATTCTTTAACACAAGGTTTGCCAGCTGATTTTTATGAAAATTATATAAAAAAAATCAATGCGGTTACTGCTGATGACGTCATGAGAGTTGCTAACAAATATATGCTACAAGACAACTTGAGAATTTTGATTGTAAGTAAAGGTTCAGAAGTAATTCCTGCTTTAGAAAAATTAAAAATTCCAATGTTCTATTTTGATAAATATGGTAATCCAACTGAAAAACCTGCTATGAAAAAAGTAGTTCCAGCTGGTGTAACACCAAAAACTGTTGTTGATAACTACATCAAAGCTATTGGTGGCGAAAAAGCTGTAAAAGCAGTTAAGACTATATCTTTTGTAGGTGAAGCAAAACATCCACAAGCTCCAATGCCAATTGCTTATGTTATGAAAATTGACAGCAAAGGAAAGTTTATGGATGAAATATCAATGGCTGGAATGGGTTCTTTAGTGAAACAAGTGGTAAACGGAAATACAGCTTATGTATCACAACAAGGACAAAAAATGCCAATTGAAGGAGATGATTTAGCTGAAATGAAAGAAATAGCAATGCCGTTTAGCGAAACATTATTAGCTACTAAAGCGGGTGTTAAAGTTGATGCTATCGAACCAATCAATGGTTCTGATGCTTATGTTGTTGTTAATGGCGATACAACTCATTATTTCGATGTTGCTTCGGGATTAAAAGTTGCTGAAAGTAAATCTATGGAACAACAAGGTCAAAAAATCACACTAATGACAAGTTTTAATAATTATAAAGAAGTTAAAGGAGTGAAAGTTCCATTTAATATAATCAAAAATCTTGGCTTTGAGTTAGATGTAAAAATGACTGATGTAAAAATCAACGAAGGTGTTACTGATGCCGATTTTCAATAATTGAAATTTTTTTAATAGTTTTAAAAACCATCTCGTTTATTCGAGGTGGTTTTTTTATTTCTTACTTGATAAATAAACTCCAATTAAGATGATAAACGCTCCAAAAAACTGAATTGGTGTCAACATTTCATTATCTAACAATCCCCAAAAGAAAGCGACAACTGGAATTAAATAAGTAACTGACGTTGCAAAAACAGGTGTAGATATTTGAATTAATTTATAAAACAATACATTCGCTATTCCAGTACCAACTATTCCTAAAACAGCCACAAAAACCATCGATTGCTTTACTTCTTCAACATTAACAACCGAAAAGAAATCAGTAAAAAAAAGTACTAGTAATGCGGGAAACAACATAACAAAAAAATTACCTGTTGTAATCGTTAATGGCTTCATGTCAGATAAATATTTCTTTATCAAATTAACGTTAGTTGCATAACAAACCGAAGCAATCAAAACTAAAATCGTGTACCAGTAATTCTGATTTGGATTATTTGCTGCGCCATTAAAAATCAAAAGCAATGTTCCTAGCAAACCAATAACTACACCAACAATCTGCGTTCGCTTAAAATCCAATCCAAAGACCATTATTCCAAGAATTAAAGTATTCAACGGAGTTAATGAATTTAATATCGAACTAACCGAACTATTAATTTGAGTTTGAGCAATAGAAAAAAGATAAGCAGGAATAAATGTACCAAACATCGCAGTTATTGCAATATATTTCCATTTATGCTGTGGAATTTCGGTCAAGTTTCTAAAACCGATAATTAGTAAAAATAAAGCACAAAATACTATTCGCAACGAACCCAATTGAAACGGTGATAAACCCAGCAAACCCTTCTTTATCAGAATAAATGAACTTCCCCAAATTAATGCTAAAACGATTAAAAAAAACCATTTCAATTGCTGTGCTTTCATACTAAAAAATTTATGAGTTCAAATTTTGCAATTATTTTAAGAATAATAACTTTAATTTTTAATTATTTTTGCCTCAACAAACAATGATTACAAACATTAAATAATACACTTATGAATTTTGTTAAACCGATTATAACGATGACTTTATGCTCATTATTATTTATGAGCTGTAAAGAAACTGGAAACAAACCAAATTTATCAGACTCAACAAATGCAGTGAGTTCAACCGAAAAAAAAGTAGCACAAAAACCTGAAACGGCTACGTTAAAAATAGACGGAATGACTTGTTCGATGGGTTGTGCAAAAACGATAGAGCGAAAACTTACCGAAATGGAAGGCGTTCAAGAAGCAAAAGTAGATTTTGATAAAAAAGAAGCAACGGTTAGTTTTGACGCAGCGGTTTTATCTCCCGAAAAAATCTCAGAAACGGTTGAAGCCACAGCCGATGGTAAAACTTATAAAGTCTCTGATGTTAAAATAAAAGCATAATTAAAGTCCCGAAGTTTCGGGATTTTTTATTTCCACTGCAAACTTTCCATCAAGTGTTGCATGTCATCTTTGACGTAGCTTGTTGCTGGCATTATGGAATCAAAATTGGGTTTGGCATAAAAATAAACAGAACCGGTTACAAAATGCCTTGTGCTATCGGTAACATAAAACTGCGCATTGGTTGCGGCATTTCCATTCACTTGATAAAACATTCCAAATACTTTTTTGTCTCGGTTTAAAAAAGGTAATTCAGTAATATCATCAGCTTTCACCACGTGTTCAAAAGTCAATTTTTGGGCATCGCGAAGCAATTTTGTAATATCGTTGTTCACCGGTTTATAAGTCAAATAAATTGTAGCCTTCATTTTTGGATATTGAATACTAAAACCACAGTTGTTATCGGCTTTGATTTTAGCATCTTCGTTAATATCAAAAGTAAATGGACAATCGCTACTAAACGAGGCATATTCTGCCACTGGATAATCTAAACGTAGTTGACTTGCTGGTTTAGGCAAAACGTCGTCTTTGCAGCTGGTTATTACTAATAACAATGCTACTAAAAAACTAAAAACTATTTTTTTCATAAAATGTGTAAGGCAAAAAATCTGAATGTAAAAGGTTTTTTAAAACGGTAAATCGTTTTCAGGACTTGACGCTTCAAAGTTAGTGTTTTTAGGTTCAGAAGCATGATTTTGCTTAATTCCTTCTACATCTTTTTTGGTAGTTAAAAATGTAAACTCGGTTACCTGAATTTCGGTAGTGTATTTTGTTGTTCCGTCTTCGGCTTGCCATTGGCGCGATTTTATTCTGCCTTCAACATATATTTTATCGCCTTTGGACAAATATTTTTCACAAATTTCGGCGGCTTTATTTCGAACAACAAGATTATGCCATTCGGTAGAAGTGATTTTTTCGTTGGTTTGTTTATTGATATAAACTTCGTTAGTAGCCAATGGAAATCGACCAATACAATTTCCACCTTCGAAATAATGCATCTTCACATCATCGCCAAGGTGACCAATTAACATTACTTTATTTAAAGTTCCATTCATCATTATGAAGTTTAAATTCAATCAAATTTAGTGATTTTTTGAGAATCAACCCAAAATTTTGAAATAAAATTAAAAATTACAATTGGAAACGGCATCGCTTTAGCAGATTCATAGGTCAAACCATTGTTGATTTTGCCTTGAACCTTAACTTCCCAAAACCGAATAGTTAAATGCTGATGTGATAATTTATGCAAAATAGCTTCGGGATTGCATAACGTAACCTCAACAATTTCATTGGAAACAAAAGATTGTTTTTTGATTACATCGACCATTTCGTTTTCAAGAATTAAATCGTCAGTTTCAATCAGCGGAAATTCATATAAATTATGCCAAATTCCTTTTGCCGTTCGTTTACTTATAATAGTATTCGATTCTTCGTCAGAAAAAATCAAATAGTTAAAAAAACGATTGGCAACTTTTGTCTTCTTCAATTTTACCGGAAGTTGAGCTACTTTTTTCTTTTGCAAAGCGATGCAACTATCGTTTAAAACACAATTGGTACAATCGGGATTTTTTGGAACACATTGCAGAGCACCAAATTCCATAATAGCTTGATTGAAAACATTTGCTTTTCCTTTTGGAAGTAATTCAGAGGCAAGTTGCGTAAATTCTTTTTTGGCTCCAGCCGAAGCAATATCGGTTTCTACGTCAAAATATCGTGATAAAACCCGAAACACATTTCCATCAACTACTGGAACATTTTCGTTGTAAACAAATGAAGCAATTGCCGCGGCAGTATATTCGCCAACACCTTTTAAATTGAGTAAATCTTTATATGTAGCAGGAAAAATTCCATCGAGTTCAAAAGCAATAAATTGAGCTGTTTTGTGCAAATTTCGAGCGCGAGAATAATAGCCCAAACCTTGCCACAGTTTAAGTACTTGTTCTTCATTGGCATTTGCAAGTTCAAAAACGGTTGGAAAAGCTTCGGTAAAACGTAAAAAATAAGGCAAACCTTGCGCAACTCGCGTTTGTTGCAGCATGATTTCTGAGAGCCAAATTAAGTACGGATTTGTAGTGTTTCGCCAAGGTAAATCGCGCTTATTTTGTAAATACCAATGAATTAAAGAGTTAGAAAATTTCATAGCAAAAAAGTGGTTGACAAAAATAAATCTTTATGTGATTAAATTTTAATAGATTATGCTTGAAATATTGTTTTTTTAATTCATATATTTGCAACCTCAAAATTATTACACATAATATTAAATACGAAAGAAAATGACGAAAGCAGATATCGTAGCGAAGATTTCAGAAAAAAAAGGTCTTGAAAAAGGAGATGTTCAAGCAGTAGTTGAAGCATTTATGGAAGAAGTAAAAACTTCATTAGAAACTGGTGATAATGTTTATTTAAGAGGTTTTGGTAGTTTTATTATCAAAACAAGAGCTGAAAAAACTGGAAGAAACATTTCAAAAAATACAACAATCAAGATTCCTGCTCATAACATTCCTGCATTTAAACCTGCTAAAGTATTTGTAGAATCAGTAAAAACCAATACTGAAGTAGCAGTATAAAACTTATTTATTAATCACTAAATCTTAAAGTATGCCAAGTGGTAAAAAAAGAAAGAGACATAAGGTAGCAACGCACAAACGTAAAAAAAGAGCGAGAGCTAACCGTCACAAAAAGAAAAAGTAGTTCTAAACTACTTTTTTCTTTTTAAACGTTCATTGAAATTGAATTTAGAAATTAGAATTCAGAATTTAGAATTACTTAACAGTACCATTTTACCTTCTAAACTCTGCCTTCAACCTTCCAAATTCACCGGGTAACAAAGTACCTGTTTAAAATGTTTAATCCATCTGTGTTTTGAAAATTCAGAATTCAGAAATTAGAATTTATAAATCATTTCTAATTTCATATTTCTAATTTCAGACATGGATAAAAATTTACAACATGAATAAAGAATTAATCATCCGTAGTGGTGAAGATGCTGTAGATTTTGCCTTATTAAAAGATGGAAAACTCATTGAATTACACAAACAAGAAGAAACAAGCAACTTTCAAGTTGGCGATATATTTATTGCAAAAATTAGAAAACCAGTTGCCGGACTAAACGCTGCTTTTGTAAACGTTGGCTACGAAAAAGATGCCTTTTTACACTATCACGATCTTGGTCCAAGTTTAGCTTCTTATTTGAAATTCATAAAACTTGTAAGCGCAGGTAAACTAAAAGATTTCTCCCTAAAAAACTTTCAGTTTGAAAAAGAGATTGATAAAAACGGTGCTATAACCGATATTCTTAGCGCCAATCAATCCGTACTAGTCCAAGTCGTAAAAGAACCTATTTCTACCAAAGGTCCAAGAATAAGCGCAGAGCTTTCCTTTGCAGGACGTTTTGTTGTTTTAGTACCGTTTTCTGACCGAGTTTCTATTTCACAAAAAATAGAATCCAAAGAAGAAAAAGACCGACTTAAAAAACTAGTACAAGCAGTCAAACCAAAAGGTTTTGGCGTTATTGTGAGAACAGTAGCCGAAGGCAAAAGCACTATCGAATTAGAAAAAGATTTGCAGAACTTAATGAATAGATGGACTGCAATGTGTAAAAAATTACCAACTGCTCATCATCCGTCAAAAGTATTAGGCGAACTTAACAAAGCTTCATCAATACTTAGAGATGTATTCAATGATACTTTTACCAGTATTCAAATAGATGACGAAGAGTTGTACCAAGAAACAAAGGACTATTTAGCCGAAATAGCTCCGGAGAAACAAAAAATCGTAAAGTTTTATCAGTCAAAAGATGTGCCTTTATTCGAAAAGTACCACATCGAGAGACAAATAAAAACCTCATTTGGAAGAACCGTTTCCATGAGCAAAGGTG
This sequence comes from Flavobacterium macrobrachii, assembly GCF_014486675.1. Taxonomy (GTDB): domain Bacteria; phylum Bacteroidota; class Bacteroidia; order Flavobacteriales; family Flavobacteriaceae; genus Flavobacterium; species Flavobacterium macrobrachii. The sequence goes on along the minus strand of NZ_JACTAC010000035.1, from coordinate 24,846 downwards.
CGTATCTAATTATTGAACACACCGAAGCACTTCATGTTATCGATGTAAACAGCGGAAATCGTTCCAACAAAGCTTCCAACCAAGAAGACACAGCTCTAGAAGTAAACATGATTGCCGCCGCAGAAATTGCAAGACAACTAAGACTTCGAGATATGGGCGGAATTATTGTAGTGGATTTTATCGACATGCAAAACTCCGAAAACCGACAAGTGTTGTTTAACTTCCTAAAAGAAGAAATGAGCGATGATAAAGCCAAACACAAAATCTTACCGCCAAGTAAATTTGGATTAGTTCAAATTACTCGCCAACGCGTAAGACCAGAAGTAAATATTGAAACAAGAGAAGAAAATCCAAATAACCTTTCTGGTGATGTAGATGCACCAATTCAGATTATTGACAAGATTACATTTTCACTTGAAAAAATCATTAAAGACCACAAAAAAATTAAACTAAACGTTCATCCTTTTGTGGCAGCATACCTTACCAAAGGTTTTCCATCATTACGTTCAAAATGGTTTTTTGAACATAAAAAATGGGTGAAAATCATACCTCGTGACGCTTACACGTATCTTGAATATCATTTTTATGATGATCAAGGAAAAAAAATTAAAGAATAATTCTGAAATATATTCAGAGAATGAAAAACCGCTTTTCGAAAGATTAGCGGTTTTTTTATTTGGAGCTATTCCAGCTATCCGTTTCAAACGAAGTTCACTGAACTCCAATGAAAAATAGAAACAAAGTGAAGTAATCTTTTCATTTTTAAAGAAAAAATGAAAAGGATTTCCACTGCTATCTGGGCTAAAACTATCGGCAATTAGAAATGTTTTGGCTTTTTACAAAACAGCAGGAATTATTCTCTAACAATCTCCATTTTTCTTGAAATTTCATTTCCCGATTCATCAATAACCGTGATGCGATGCGTACCTGTTTTTGCTTCAATAGGCAAATCGTGAAAAGTTCTCGTCGTTCCTTTGTATTCGCTATCTACATACCAAAACAATCGCGTTTCTCGGTTGGTATGCGCCACTTTTATTATTACGGGCTGAATTTTACTATCAAAATCTTTGGTTAGGTAAACCTTACTATGCGCTTTAGGATAAATAAAATCCATAACGGGTTGATTACTATCTTGACAATCAGTTCTAAACGGCGGCAACGGTTGATAATCTGCATGACCGCTTTTGTAATACCATTCCATTACCGGAGGTAAAACAAACCATGTCTTTGAAACCATTTTTTCAACCAATTCACAATTACTGTTAACTCTAAACTGTTGCGAACTATCAAGATGTATTGTTTTATGATATGGACAAAGCTGAGTTTTCTTTTTACTTTTCGGTATCAATTGTGATACTTTTGGACAATCTTCTTTAGCCAAATGACCACTTTGTTGACAAACTTCGGCGGTTTCCATATCTTTCATCGGTTTTGTAAACCATCGGCTTTTTGGCAAAGTACTAAAAATGTCAAACAAAATCGGCGCTGCACTATCAACTCCTGTTAACGCAGCTCTTCCTTCTCCAGAAGCATTTCCAACCCAAACACCAACAACATAGCGAGAATTTGTTCCAATTGCCCATGCATCGCGATTTCCAAAACTGGTTCCGGTTTTCCATGCAATTTCTAGAGATGAATCATAAAACTTCCAAGCTTCGTCCCCTTCTGGGCGATTGACTTCTTTCATGGCTTCATACGTCAGATAAATGGAACCTGCGCCTAAACTATTTTTTTGTTGGGATTCAGTTCCAAAATCGCGCGGCATATCAGCGTTATAATTCAGTTCACAAAATTCACCTGAACGATACTTGCCACGAGAACGAGTGTAATGATTTACCGTAGCCGAAAGATTGGCATAGGTTCGACACAAATCCCAAAGATTACTTTCTGCTCCACCCAAAATCAATGATAAACCATAATGATCAGGATATTGATTAATATTTTTTAATTTAAATTTTTGCAATGTTTCATAAAAATTAGCTACACCATGTTGCTGTAACATCAATACCGCCGGAATATTCAACGAGCGTGACAAAGCTCGCTGCGCTGGAACTGCGCCATCAAACGTTTGATTGAAGTTTTGAGGCGAATATCCCGAAATTTGCGTGGGAATATCAGCAATCAAAGTATTTGGCAAAAGTTCTCCATTATCAAGCATATCGGCAAAAAGTAATGGCTTTAAAATACTTCCTGTACTTCTTGGTGACGTGATTATATCGACATCTTTATCGTGGTCGCTGTTGGTTGGTGAATTCCCTACATAACCAACAATATTTCGAGTTTTAACATCAATAACTAAAATGGCAAGATTATGAACTTCATTTTGCTTGTACTGATTATAATAGTATTCACTTAGTTGATTTATTCTGTTTTGAAGCGAAACATCAATGGTTGTTCGAATTCGCTTTCCTTCATTGGTTTTAGCGATTTGTTGTAATAAATGAGGTGCAATTTGAGGCACATTATATGGTTTTTGAGGCAACGGTTCTTGAATGGATAGCTCATAGGTCAATTTATCCATCAAATTGTTTTGGTACAATTTAAGCAACAAAGCATTACGTTTTTCACGCAGTTTTTCTTGATTTTTTCCCGGATAAATTAAACTCGGTGCATTGGGCAAAACCGCCAAAGTTGCGCTTTCTGCCCAAGACAATTGATGTGAATGTATACCAAAATAGCGCCATGAAGCCATTTCTAAACCTACAACATTTCCACCAAAAGGTGCGTGAGCTGCATATAAATCTATTATTTCAGATTTGGAATGGCGAAATTCCAATCGGGTTGAAAGGATAATTTCGAGGATTTTTTCAAAATAGGTTCGTTTACTTTTTCGTGACATTCGGATGACTTGCTGAGAAATTGTACTTCCGCCACGAACTACTTTGCCAGCTCTTCGATTTTGTTGAAATGCTTTGAACATCGCCACGGGATTGAACCCAAAATGCTGATAAAAATGTTCGTCTTCATAGTAAACCAAACATTTTTTGAACTTATCGGGAACGCTATCTTTGGCAGGAAATCGCCATTGCCCGTCGCGAGCAATTTTGGCAGCCAATAATTCGCCGTCACTACTTTCAATAACCGTTGCATAAGGATCGTTAAAAAGTGTTTGCGGCAATGAAAAGTAATAAAATACAACAAGAATAAATGTTATTGCTGATTTCTTCGGGTTGTTTTTAACCCAAGTAGAAATTTTAGCAAAAAGCTTTTTCAAACTATTTATTATATCTGAAACAAAAGTCATTTACTTTTAATTAGTCTATTCCTTTTATAGAAAAAATTATACATCAAAAATATCTATCACGTTTATAAAACCTTCATAACGGATACTATTTTCATTGTGAAAATGAACGAAATTATCTTTCCCTCCAAAAAGTTCTAAAATATAATTTCTTTCAAGACTAGTTTGTTTTTCTAATAAAAATGAATTGTATGAAGAATGTCTGTAAGTTGTAAAATCGTTTGTAAAATTATGTTTCAATGGATTTAAATGAATATAAACTATTAACTGTCGCAAATAATCTTCGTCTTCAACCCTATTTCTTTGTGGATGTTCCTGAAAAAGACTACCAAATCTATCATAAGTTTTATTGACACTTTTTGTATAAGTATTAAACAAATTGGAAAACGGTAAATGAACTTTGTCCTTATATTTTTCAGGCAATTCGTGATTTTCTCTAATCTTTAAAGCCAAATGAAAATGATTTTTTAGCAAACAATAAGCATAAATCTCAGAAATAGGCAAAAGATATTTTTTTACTAACTGAAGAAAATAACTGTAATTTCTTTCTTCTATAAATATATCTTCTTTGTTATTTCCTCTATTATAAAAATGATAAATTCCACCTGGTTCTAACACGTCTTTTTTCATACTATTTTTTGCCTTAATTATTCCTAACAGGTCTTTTTCGACCTGTTAGGTTTTAATTTTAAGATTATCATAACCTTCTTTTTATACCTAACAGGTTTTGAAAACCTGTTAGGAAATTTATTTGACTATTTCAACCCATTTTCCGGCGGTTCGAGCAATGAAACTATGGTCATACATGGCTTCGCATTGCAATCCTGGCAAATAATATTTACCTAGATAGGAAGCGTTCAAAACCATTCTGAAACGTCGGGTTTCATTGGCTTTTAAGCTAAAATAATAATTGGCTCTGTCGTCGCGAATATCGATGTAATCGGCGTTGTTTTCGGCGGCGTTGCCAAAATCGGTGTAACGCGTGTTGACGATTTCAAATCCGGACGGAACGATTTGTGTCAATGCTATATTTTCGACAAATTCGTTCTTTTGGTTGGTTAAAACCACTTCGGCAATGCATTCGGTTCCTTGGGTGATTTTGGATAAATCGATGGTTTTTCCTTTTCGGTCTTTGAACTGAATGGAAGCAGACAAATTATTTGACATTGGCTGTTCGTTTCCAACAGGAAGAATTCCGCTGTTGATAATTCGGATGAATAATGTGTTGTTTTTGTTGTTCTTCAAAATAACACCATTATTTCCTGTTTTGACAGAAAGATTTCGCTGAACGATGGCTTTGGTCGTGTTGATGTTTTGCACATTTTTACCATCAGTCAGTTGAACGGTTACACCTTTTCCACCATTGATTTTTGCAAATTTTGACATAGCATATAATCCATAAGCTGTAGTTTGTGTACTCATCCACGTAGCAGAAGACAGATTTTTTGCCAATTTGGTTGCCATTTCAAAAGCCTTTTGTTTTTGTCCTAAAAGCAACAATGTTTCCAATGCCATGGCACGGTTTCTTTCGGCGGAACCATACCAATAATAATAGGTTTCGGTATTTTCATCAATAACTGATTTTGACAATAATGCTAATCCAGCTTGGTTTTGTTTTACCAAAGCATACGCCGCAGCGAGTCGAAGCTTGCTTTCATTGGAAATTCCGGCAGTTTCGCGCAAACGGTTCATCGAAGCCAAATCGGGCGAACTTGCCAAAGCTAAAGTATAAAGACGATAGGCTTGTGCTTCATCATTTCTATATTGACTTTCAAATCGCCATTGTTTTGCCATTTTTTGTTGATAGGAAATCCATTTGCTTTTGAAATTTACTGGTAGAACATATCCTTTTTTCTCTGCTTCAATCAGGAAATGTCCGGCATAACTTGTTCCCCAATCATCGGCCGTTGTATTTCCTTGCCAATAGGAGAAACCTCCGTTTGGCAACTGGAAATTTCCTAATTTTTGAATTCCGGCAGTGACATTTTTCTGGATATTTTGCTTTTTGGTGGCATCCAAATCTAAAACATCATTCAAATACAACTGCGGAAATACTGATGATGTAGTTTGCTCCACACAACCATGTGGATATTGAATTAAATAATTCAAACGGCGACCAAAATCGATAGTTGGCATGGATGAAATTTCGATAATAGCTTTGTTGCTTCTGGCTACGCCAAATGTTTTCCAATTAAGCGATTTTGTTTCGTTGGCTTTCAAAACATAATCAGAAAATGCATTGGTTACCGGATTTGGATTGGTCACATCAACCTCAACTTCATAAACTGATTTTTCTTTACCTGAAATGGCTATAATTTGAATTTTTTCAATTCCTGTTACTTGTCCAACTTCCAAATTGAAATACGTCATTTTCTCATCAGGTTGCGAGAACGTAACAATTTGAGATTGATTGCCTAAAACTTTCACTAATCCGTTGGTTTTGATTTGAACAGTTACCTTTTTAATGTTATTTTCTGTAGCAAATAGTGTTACTGGCAGAGTTACTTTTTCCGACGGAGATATTTTTCGCGGAAGCGAAGCCAATAGCATCAATGGACTTTTTACTGTGGTTATTTTTTCAGCACTTCCATAAGCAGCTTCTTCGGCATTGGCGGCCACAACCATTGTTCGGACAGAACCGATATATTTTGGTATCTTAATTTGATGTGACTTTGTTTGTCCTTTTTCTAATTTAAATGGTCCAAGATAAATTACTACCGGTTTGAAACGATTCGCTTTTTTGGCTTTTCCACCACCTAAACTGGCATCACCACCAATACTGAAAACCTGATTTACTTTTCCGCCATAAGCTCCGATTACATCATCATAAATATCCCAAGTTCTCACTCCAAGAGCTTCACGTTTATAAAAATCAGTCCAAGCATTTGGTGTTTTAAAACGAGTTAAATCAAGTAATCCATCATCTACAACCGCAATCGTATAGGTCATTGGTTTTCCGTTTTTCTCGCTTACTTTGATGGTAGTTTTTTGTTCTGGTCGAACGACATCAGGCATAACTAATTTAGGTTCTAAAACCGTATTTTTATTAATCACCTCCAATGAAACAATGCCATACATTCTGATTGGTGCATCATTTTTAGTCGAAGCATGAGGTTGCAACAAGGTTACATTTACATAAACATTTGGTGCCATATCACCCGTAATTGGTAAATCAACTAAAGTTTCGGTTTTTTTAGTTTTAGTCCAAATGGTTTTCAGCACTTTAGTTCCGTTTTCAATGGAAATTAAAGCTCTTCCACCTTCACTTGACGGGAAGAAAATTTTAGCGGTTTCGCCTACATTGTATTTTTCTTTATCTGTTGAAAAACGAAGCATTGTTGCTTCCTGACCGTTTGTATTTCGAGATTTTGCCGACCAATAGGGATAATCCAGAAAAACTGTTTGAGCAGCAGCATGTCCATCTGTTGGATCATAAACTCTAATCATATATCTTCCCCAATCATCATCAGGAACAGAGAATTGAATATTGGCTTTACCCAAAGCATTAGTATTTACACGATAAAATTTATAAGTTGTAGTTGAATTTGAAGTATTATAATTCGACAAATTATCATTGGACGAATCCCACCACCAACGCGATTCCATTCGGTAAACGCTCACTTCAAGATTGCGAACCGATTTTGGTTTTCCATTTTCAGAAAGGGTAACAATATCAAATTTGTTTGTTCTTCCAGTTTCTAATAATCCATATTTATTTGGTTCTGGTGATTTAACTCCAACATAAGTTTGATATGGCGAATAAGATGCCGAGGCTACATCGGTACTGAAATCACCTCCATTTTCATATACTTTTGTAATGAACGCAGCGCGCAACATTCCTGGTGCTTGACCTTGTAAAGTTGGATTGATATTAACTTTTGCTTTTCCATTTTCATCTACTTTACCCGAGAAAATATTAAATTCCTCGGTATAAAAACTTCGCGTTGGATCATCAAAAACGTATTTATCAAATCCTTTGAAAGTAGTTACTTGCTGAGAAAATTTTGCTTGAACATCAAGTTTTAAATTTTTTGCAACGGCACCGTGTAACCATAATACTTGAATATTATTGATGTTAGTTTTGGATGCTGATAAAATCGGTTCGTTGAAACTATTTTTAATTTTTAAACGATTAGGTTTGATGGTTTCAATCTTGATGCTTTTATAAAATTTGGCGCCACCAACACTAACCATCGCTTCCCAATTTCCGGTTAATGCTGAAGATTGCGTAGGAACGATAAATTTGTAATGATTTAATTCATTTCCAGTTTGTACCGTTTGAAATTGTGTTTTTCCGTTGGGATCATTCAATCGAAATTTAATTGGATGATTTTTCGGTAAAGGATTGACTTTATCATTTAAAATAAACGATACAAAAAGTGTATCGCCTGGACGCCAAACACCTCTTTCTCCATAAATGTAACCTTTCAAACCTTTTTCGAGCGTTGCTCCAGAAACATCAAAATTACTTACTGATAATGAAAGGTTATCGTCCAATTTTAAATAGGTCGAACTTTTCCCATCCGTAACAATAGCAAAATAAGCGTATTTGTTTAACGAAAAATTTGCCATTCCATCGCCATCTGTTTTAGAATCGGCTATTTTTTGTTGTTGAAAATTATACAATTCAACCGTTGCTCCAGAAACTGGCTCGGTATCCACAATATTGCTAACTGCAACCGTTATCGATTTATCATTGCCGCGTTTTACAATCACACCTAAATCGGAAGCCAAAATATTCGTTCCTATTTTGGTATTGTAGAAATAATATCCAGAACACGGATCTTGACTTTCGCGCCATTCATAATCTTGCTCATAGTAGTAATCATAGCCATTGTTACTATAATTCACATCGTCTTCCTTAACTTCTTCTTCGTTTTCTTCATAAGCATCTTCATCTGTCATGGAACTGCATTTATATAACGAATATTTTTTCTTATAAGAGAATTCTACTCGATAAATTGCTCCGGGTTCGGGTGTTACAAATTTTGCAATGTCCAAAGCATAGACATTCCATTTAGAATAGTCAATCAGATTATTTTGCTTGAGTTCAATCGTTCCTTTGGCAATAGGTTGACTTACTTGACGAAGATTTCGTGTGCCGTTCAATTCGTTATCTTGAAGAAATTGCAGAATATTATTCTTGTAGATTTTATAGATTTTTACATCAACCGCATTCAAATTTGCCGCTTCAAAATTAATTTTCAAATTATTGGAACTTGGCAAAATTGTAGCGTTTTTCAATAGTTTTACACCCGGTTTAATTTGTTCGAATGTTAATTTTTCGGAGTAATTCGCTTTCATTTTAAAACCGTCAAAACTTTCAATTCCTTGAAAAATTTCGACCAACTTAATTCCTGAAAAACCAGTTTCATTCGTTTCATTTATTTCCTGAACCTCTTCAACATATTCTTCATAAGCAGCGGCAGCAGTATCAATAGCAGCTGAAACGGTATCAGTAACAACAACGGTTTCGCCTTTATCTAATTTAGATGTTGGTTTTTTATCAAAAAACACTTTGAGAACATTTCCCATTGTAGCAAATTTCAAATTATCGGTGTTTTCAATCGCTACTAATCCGCTGAAATCCTGATCTTTTTTCAATGGATCTGAAAAATTAATTAAAATCGACTGATTGTTTACATCGCCAATTTTTATATCCAAAACTTTAAACTGATTTTTTCCGGGAATAACAATCGAAGCACTTCCACTTTGCTCAATATCAACTTTATCACCATCCCATTTTAGTTCAATATTAGTATCATTGGTTGCTCGTTGAATACTGTCAATCATAAATTTGAATTCTGTTGACGTACTTGTGGCTTTATCAAATTTAATGTTGAGATTTTTACCGTTTTGGATAGCTTCAATGATTTTTTGAGCATCTTCAAAACTCATATTATCAGCTGTTTTCAGTACGCCGTTTAAATAATAAAGTTCTTTGTTATATGACTGCAAATCCTTTGTAGTGACGATAAAATCTTGCTTGATTGTTCGCAACGAAAATTTAAAATCTTCCAATTCTTTAGGAACCGTTGTCAACTTGGACAAGTGTAATGTAATTTGATACAACGTATTTTGTTCCAATTTTTCATTTGGCAAAAAAGCAATAGTATTATTGGATAAAGCAACTACTTTTCCTTTTACACTTGGCGAAATATCAAATATATTTGGATCCAATTCTTGATTAGGTTTCCAATCACTTTTGCTGAAAGCCAGTTGTACTCTGACATCCGAATTGACCGAGACATAACCCGATGAAAAACCCGTGATGTAATCTTTAAAGAGTGAAAAATCAGAGTCGAAATCGGCTATCGATTTTTTAGAACAGGAATGCAATAGCAAAATTGCAAAAAACAAACCGAAAATCTTTTTGGTTTTCATAGTCGGATAAAGGAATTATTTGTTAGAACTTGTTCCTTGAAAGCATAAAACTCCAATTAACATAATAACGTTAAAACTATGAAAAAAAGTATTTGAAAAAGTTAGAATTTTTAGAATATTTTTCTGTAAAAAATTATTTTCTTCTTTTTGTAAAAAAACGAATCATTAATTCCGATGATTCTTTTGCCAAAACGCCAAATTTTACTTCCGTTTTTGGATGTAATTGAGTTCCCAAAGTCATGAAACCGCGTTGTTCGTCTCGTGCGCCGAAAACTATTTTCGAAATTTGGCTCCAATACAAAGCACCAGCACACATTTGACATGGTTCAAGTGTAACATACAATGTACAACCTTTCAAATATTTTCCACCGATGTAATTTGCTGCGGAAGTTATAGCTTGCATCTCGGCATGTGCTGTAACGTCGTTAAGCATTTCAGTTAAATTATGACTTCTCGCAATAACTTTATTGTCGATAACGATTATGGCACCGACGGGAATTTCGCCTTGTTCAAAAGCTATTTCGGCTTCTTGCAACGCTTTTTTCATAAAATATTCGTCGGTAAAAGGGTTTTCCATAAAGGAATTTTGAAAATTTATTTATCAGAATAATGTCCGAGAGCAGCAATTATAAATATGGTTACAATATTTTCTTCAACCCTATAAATCAATCTATCCTTTTGACTTAATCGTCTCGACCAATAACCTGATAAATCATGTTTAAGTGCTTCTGGATTTCCGATTCCAGAATAAGGAGTTTCTTCTAGTTCAACGAAAATTTTCTCGAGCTTTTTTATAACAGCTTTATTGCCTGATTTTAAATGAAATTTAATTTCCAATTCTGCGGATGGTTCAATAATTATTTTAAACTTCCCCATAAATCTTTTGGATTAATTTCTTTCCAATTTTTTCTTTTTTCGGAATCATTTATACTTTCACCGCGTTCTAAAATCATTTTAACAAACTCAGGATTATAAATTTCATCTTCTTTTTCCTCTTTGTTTTCTATAATTTCAATTCCTTTCGCATCTTTAAAAAATGTTTCCGTCATGGCTCTAAAAGCTTTTCCTGCTTTTGTGCGTTCATTAATTTTTATAGTGAAAGTTGTCATAATTAAATGATTTTGAATTACAAATATACAAAATAGCACAAAAACAATGCCTATCAAAAATACAATTTCAATTTGTACATTTGCCTTATGTCAAAAAATTTACTCGAACATATCAACAATCCAGCCGATTTACGAAAATTATCCCTTTCGGAATTACCCGATTTAGCTAGAGAACTGCGTGAATTTATTATTGATATTGTTTCCGTCAAAGAAGGTCATCTTGGTGCAAGTCTTGGTGTTGTTGAACTTACAATTGCTTTGCATTATGTTTTTGATACACCCAATGATTTGTTGGTTTGGGATGTTGGTCATCAAGCGTATGGTCATAAAATTTTAACCGAACGAAGAACTAAATTTGACACCAATCGTCAGCTTGGTGGCATTTCGGGCTTTCCGAAACGAAGCGAAAGCGTTTATGATACGTTTGGAGTTGGTCATTCTTCTACTTCTATTTCTGCAGCTTTGGGTATGGCTATTGCTTCGCAACTTAAAGGCGAAAACAGACATCATATTGCGGTGATTGGCGATGCTTCGATTGCAAGCGGAATGGCTTTTGAAGGTTTAAATCACGCTGGAGTGACAGCTGCTAATTTGTTGGTTATTCTAAATGATAACGCTATTGGAATTGATCCAACCGTTGGTGCTTTGAAACACTATTTGACTTCGGTTAAAGAAGGGAAAAACCCGAAGCAAAACAACATGATTAAGTCTTTGAATTTTGATTACTCTGGTCCGATTGACGGTCATGATTTATCCAAATTAATTTCGGAATTGGAACGATTAAAAAAGACCAAAGGACCAAAATTTCTTCATATCGTAACCACGAAAGGCAAAGGTTTAGAGCAAGCCGAAAAAGACCAAGTAAAATATCATGCGCCAGGAAAATTTGATGCTAAAACAGGAGAAATTACCCAAAAATCGGAGGCACATTTACCGATGAAATTTCAAGATGTTTTTGGACTAACTCTAGTCGAATTAGCCAAAAATAATTCAAAAATAATCGGAATTACTCCAGCAATGCCTAGTGGAAGTTCGATGAAATTTATGATGGATGCTTTTCCAGACAGAGCTTTTGACGTTGGCATTGCCGAACAACATGCAGTTACGCTTTCTGCAGGAATGGCAACGCAAGGTATGGTTGTTTTTTGTAACATCTACTCTACTTTTTTACAACGTGCTTATGACCAAGTGATTCACGATGTAGCTTTGCAAAATTTACCCGTAATATTTTGTTTGGATCGCGCTGGATTGGTTGGTGAAGATGGCGCCACACATCACGGTGTTTTTGATATTGCTTATCTGCGATGTATTCCAAACATGATTATTTATGCACCAAAAGACGAACTCGATTTACAAAATATTCTTTATACTGCTTCATTAGGTTTACCACATCCAATAGCCATTCGCTATCCGCGCGGAAGAGGAAAATACTCGAATTCAGAATTTAGAATTCAGAATTTAGAATTTGAGAAAATAGAAATTGGGAAAGCTAATTTGCTGAAAAACGGAACAAAAACAGCCGTTTTATCTACGGGTTTTATCGGGAATAATGTTTCATTGGCACTGGAAAATGGAAATCAACCCAAAACTATTGCGCATTATGACTTTGGTTTTATTAAACCTTTAGATGAAAAACTGTTGCATGAAATTTTCAGTTCATTCGAAAATATCATTACCATTGAAGATGGAACAATAAAAGGCGGATTTGGTTCAGCTATCGTTGAATTTGCTTCAGAAAATAACTATTCCAAATCGATAAAAGTTCTTGGAATTCCTGATGTTTTCATCGAACATGGAACGGTGGAAGAACTTCAAAAAATTTGTAAAATCGACGTTAAAAGTCTGGAAAATATTTTTTTAAACTATTAAAAAACCGACTTTTGCACCGTCTAACTATTTTCTACTAAAAATGAAGGTATTTCAAAAGATTTTCTTCTTCTTTTTTCTATTCAATTCAGTAACTTTTTTTGCACAAGACGTTGTAAAAACAACTCTACCCGATACAATTTCGCATTGGGAAAAGAAAAATACAGTTGGTTTAGACATTACTCAAATTGCTTTTGTAAACTGGAATGCTGGAGGAAATAGTTCCATTTCAGGATTGTTGAAAGGAAATTTTTTACGAAAATATCAAAAAGGAAATCTAAAATGGGTAAACGAAATGATTATCCGTTATGGTGTCAATAAGCAAGATGGTGTTGAACTAAGAAAAACCGACGATGCGTTTCAGTTTAACTCTACTTTGGGTTACCGAAAAGACACGATAACCAACTGGTATTCCTCAGCTAAATTCAATTTTAACACTCAATTTACTAACGGTTATTCTTATCCAAATACAACCAAAGCCATTTCAAAACCATTTGCTCCAGCTTATATTTTTCTTGGAGTTGGATCGGAATATTCAAATAAAGAGAAAAAATTAAACGTTTATATTTCGCCTTTAACAATGAAAACGACTTTGGTTTTAGATCAAACTTTAGCAAATCAAGGTGCGTTTGGTGTGAACAAAGCGGTTTATGATGTTGACGGAAATCTTCTTAGAAAAGGTGAATTACACCGAATGGAACTCGGTTTTTTGGTAACTAATTACTACAAAAAAGAAATCTACAAAAACATTATTTGGGAAAATCGTTTGAGTTTATATTCGGATTATATCAACCGTTTTGGGAATGTTGACATTGATTGGCAAATGCAACTTGAATTAGTTGTAAACGAATATGTTAAAGCAAATATTGGCGCGCATTTTATCTATGACGATGATATTAAAGCCAAAGAAGAACGCAACGGCGAACAAGTAACTGTTGGTCCAAAACTACAGTTAAAACAATTGCTTGGTGTTGGTTTGAGTTACAATTTTTAATTAATAATATGATAATTGTCAATCCTTGTAAAGTTTTAAACCAAATGAAGCCGTAGGACAATTTCTAAAATTTGTATGTTCTTCACTAATTTTTTTAAATTTTTCCATATTTTTCCATGGAAAAAAAGAAAAAACATCTTGTTGAAAAGTATTAAACTCTTTTGACACGTCATTCAATTCAATGTATCCATTTTGTGTGTCAATACCATTGAAATCATCATTATTTTCATTTAAAACACCAAACCATTCAATTCCAACGAAAGCACCTTTAGCTGGAAAATCTATATTATATAATGACACATCATGTTCAACATCTTTTTTACTTTTACCTTCTAAAACTATAACAATATCTTCTTTCAATAACTCTTTTCCAGGAGCATTTGTAATAGTATCCTTCTCAAAAAGATGTAATTTAAAACCTAATTTAGTTTCATTATTGTTACGTATTTTAAATAAAAAAGAGTGTATTAATTTAGGTTGAAGAAATGGATTCTCAATAAAAGTACAAATTTTCATTCCTTTAGTTGCGCTTAGCCATGCTTTACGCTTACTTTTTAGATAACCTAAACTAATAAGCTCATCTGTTTTATTTTTTATAATTTCAATTTCTTTAAGATGATACACTGCTGGTACAAACAACAGTGTATCGTCTTTAATGTCTTTTTCTAAAATTTCAAAATTTTCATACCCAATACTGGTCAGCTTAATTTTGTCATACAAAACCTCTTTTGGTATATATATTTCGCCATTCTCTGAGCAATATCCTGCTTTTACAATATTTTCATTAAGAAACAAATAATAATTTGCAAATGGAACAGGTGTTTTTGTTTTTGAGTTTAAGACATTCATCTTTTGAGAATTACAACAAAAACTAGTTAGAAAAACAAATATGAAAAAATAGAAATTTTTAAACATTATTTTAAAATATTTTTAGAATTAACATCGTACTTCATTATACTCTATGTCATCTCTAACACCAAGTATGTAATGTTTTCTCATTACAGTTTGCCAACCTTCATCACATCCGCCAACTTTTGTCCATTCTGTCCATCCCCAAAATCTTCTTCTTTCTTGATTCCCTGTACTCATTGATTGATTGTAGTCTTCAAATAATTTTACAAAATCTAATTGATTACTTTCTGCCCATTCTTGAAGTAAATGTATATTTTCTTTAATGATTGTTTCATTTACTGATGGATCATATGCAGTTAACTTAAAATTTATTCTGTCAACATCTACGAAATAAAGAAATTCATCTGTTGCTTTATCAGTAACAATATATCCTCTTGCTCTTTCATCATCACCAATAAAAATTTCTTCAAGTACAACATCTTCTAATTCAATTGTTCTTGCGTTAGCTGAAATATTTGAATTTAACATTCTTCCTTCAACCGACTTACCTATATGGTAATCAGTTTTGTAAAAGCTTCTTAAATATAAGTCTGCTTTTGACTTTGAATTTAAATTTTGCTCACTGCTTTCTTCATTACAACTTGTTAAAAGTAAAGAAGTACTAAATAAAAGTAAAACTGTTTTTTGAAATAATTTTTTCATAAAAATAATAATTAATGATTAAAAAAAATGTTTAATAAAGTTCTTGCAAAAACAATAAACCAAATTTGTAAAAAAAATCAACAAATACTATTCAATAAATTGCTATTTTTGAGCAATTAACTGCTAATTTAAAATTCACATGGATATCGGAACAAAAATTAAACGTTTAAGAGAAAATAAAAACATTCCTCAAACAGCACTTGCTAATAAGCTAGGAATAGCACAAAATACTTTAGGTTTAATAGAAAATGGAGATACAAAAAAAATAGATTTTTTGTTAATGGATAAAATATGTAAAATTTTTGAAGTTGATTTGAATTATTTTATTGATGAGTCTAAATATAGACAAGTCAACAAACCTAAAGCTACAGGATATTTGGCAGAAACCCAAAATATACAACTTTCTGATAAAGTTACTGAACAATTAAACAATTTAATAAAAGATAAGGATTTGGTGATTTTAGAATTAAAAGAAATTATAAAACAACAAAAAGAAATTATAAAAAAACTTAGTAAATAGTTTAAGCCGAAACTATCTTAAACAATTCTACCGCTTTTCCATCGGTTAGCATGGAAATGTAATGGCAAATATGCAATAATCGGTCGTAAAGATTTTCTTTTTCCAGATGATGCTTTTCCGGAAGAATTTTTAGTAAAAGTTTGTCGTAATTTGTTGCTTTTCCTTCGTGATTGTTGTTGAAAGCCGTTATGAATTTATCGAGTAACGTATTGATAATCTGATAACCCGAAAGCTCTTTTTCAATCACTTCCCGACTTTGGTAGATATTTTTCACACTCAATTTGATGATATCATCCATTTGGGCTTTGTATTTACTTTTATCGGTTAAAGCAAAATGGAATTTTCCTTGCAAAATAGCTTCTTCATTTTCAACAAAAACACGAACGGCATCGTTGATTAAATTTCCAATTGCCAAAGCACGCAAATAGCTAATTCGATCTTCTTTGGTCGTTAATGTTTGGTATTTTGCCGCATCAATCGTGTCTTTTACCAATTTGATTAGATATTCTAATGCAAAATCTTCGGAAACTAAACCGAGATTTATTCCGTCTTCAAAATCGATAATCGTGTAGCAAATATCATCGGCAGCTTCGACTAAAAATGCCAATGGATGACGTTCATAACCAATATCTTCGCCCGATTTATTGGAAATCATTCCTAATTCTTCGGCAACTTCTTTGAAAAAATCTTTATCTGATTGGAAAAAACCATATTTTTTATCCGAAATGTTTTTGGTTGGTTTTTTAGGCAAACTTTCCTTCGGATATTTAGTAAATGCTCCAAGTGTTGCATAAGACAAACGCAGACTTCCTTCAATTCCGGGACGCGAACTCGTTAAAACCGAAAAACCATTAGCATTTCCTTCAAAATCAATTAAATCTTGCCACTGTTTTGGCGTTAATTTATCTTTGAATTGCTGACCCTTTCCAATAGAAAAATATTCTCCAATTGCTTTTTCACCCGAATGACCAAACGGCGGATTTCCAATGTCATGTGCCAAAGCTGCTGCGGCAACAATAGCACCAAAATCGTTCATGTGATAACCGTGAACGGCAGAAAGATGTGGATATTTTTCGATGATTTTTTTTCCAACCAATCTTCCGATGGAACGACCAACAACCGAAACTTCCAAACTATGCGTCAAACGTGTGTGAACAAAATCGGTTTTTGACAACGGAATAACCTGCGTTTTATCCTGTAAACTGCGAAAAGCAGACGAAAAGATAATTCGGTCATAATCGACTTCAAAACCCAAACGTGTGTCGTCTTGTTCGATGCGTAAACGTTTGCTCGTATCGCCTTGACGTTTTAAAGATAAAAGTTGTTCCCAGGTCATTTGATTTCAGATTGTTGATTAACTATTTTTGATTTTAGAAGTTAAAGATAACTTTATTTCAGGATTTTTTTCATGCATACGCTACTTTCTACGTCGATGTATTGTCCGTAGTTTGGAATGACTTCGAAGCCACTTTTTTGATACAATGAAATGGCGTTTGTCAGCTGGTTTGACGTTTCCAAAATAGCATGCTGAAAACCGTTTTCTTTTGCCCAAATTTCCAAGGCGTTCAACACAGTCGAAGCTATTCCTTTGCCTCGCTTTTCGGGTAAGACAAACATTCGTTTTATTTCGGCAACTGTCGGTTCATATTCTTTAAACGCGCCACAACCAACAGCGATTTCATCTTCATAACAAACGATTACGTTATCAATATATATTTGATTGTATTGCGCAAAAAAGTCTTTTTCATCGCCATCAATTTCAACCAAATAATCATCAAAAAGTCGGGTTAACTTTTGAAAATCGGGATGATTGGAATTGGTTTTTAGTAGTTTCATTTTTTATCATTTGCCAAGAAGAAATTTCTAGACTTTTTTGGATATTGATTAAAACTTTTATCGCTTGGATTGGCGATTACGGATTTGATATTGATTTCGTCACCGAGTTTGAAACTCGCTTCGGTATATTGGTAATCCAGCAAGTATTCACCACAGAAATAATTTCCGTTTTCGTCTTTTTCTATGATTCCAGTGTAAACTCCTTTTTTTTCTTTTGACATGGTACTTTTATTTATTTCAAAGGTAATAAAATGAAAACAGCTATCAAATTGACAGCTGTTTTCTTTTATTATAAATCAATGAATTGATTATGTGATTTCTCCTTCGTCGAAATGACAAAGTAGCAATTAAGAACCACACATTTCACAATCATCACCAACATTTCCAGCGGCGTTTCTTGCGCGTTCTACCATTGCGGCAAAATCTTCGGCGGTCATTTCTCCATTTTCTGTTGGAGCAACAACCTCAACAGCTACAGCTTCTGGTTTTTCGGCAATTGTTGATGGTATTGGTTCTGCTTTTTTGTCGTTATTCAAAGTGAATTTGATAGCATCAACAGCTGATTTTGTTCTCAAATAATACATTCCTGTTTTCAATCCGCTTTGCCAAGCATAGAAATGCATTGACGTTAGTTTTGAATAGTTTGCATCTTGCATGAACAAATTCAACGATTGCGATTGGTCAATAAAATAACCTCTGTGACGCGACATATCGATAATATCTTTCATCGACATTTCCCAAACGGTTTTGTATAATTCCTTCAAATCTGCTGGAATACAATCGATGTTTTGCACCGAACCGTTGTGACGCATAATTTCTTGCTTCGTTGTTTCGTTCCACAAACCTCTTTCTACCAAATCGTATAATAAGTGTTTGTTTACCACAATAAATTCTCCAGAAAGTACACGACGTGTGTAGATATTGGATGTATAAGGTTCAAATGCTTCGTTGTTTCCAAGAATTTGCGATGTTGAAGCAGTTGGCATTGGCGCCATTAATAGCGAGTTTCTAACACCATTTTCCATTACTTCTTTTCTTAAACTTGCCCAATCCCAACGACCAGAAAGTTCCTCGTCTTTGATGTTCCAAAGGTTATGTTGGAATAATCCTTCCGAAATTGGCGAACCTTTGAAAGTAGAATATGGACCTTCTTCTTTTGCCATTTCCATAGAAGCTGTAACGGCAGCAAAATACATGGTTTCGAAAATTTCTTGATTTAATTTTTTTGCTTCATCCGAAGTAAATGGCATTCTCAACAAAATAAACGCATCTGCTAATCCTTGAACTCCTAATCCAACAGGACGATGACGTAAGTTTGAGTTTTCGGCTTCTTTTACTGGATAGTAATTTCTATCGATTACTTTGTTTAAGTTTCGAGTAACACGTTTGGTTACGTTGTATAATAATTCGTGGTTGAACGTATTATTTTCTACAAACATTGGCAATGAAATCGAAGCCAAGTTACACACCGCAATTTCATCTGCTGAAGTGTATTCCATGATTTCGGTACACAAATTCGATGAACGAATCGTTCCTAAATTCTTTTGGTTTGACTTTCTGTTTGCTGCATCTTTATACAACATATATGGTGTTCCAGTTTCGATTTGCGATTCTAGAATTTTTTCCCAAAGTTCACGTGCTTTGATGGTTTTTCTTCCTTTGTTTTGAGCTTCATACGAAGTATATAATGCTTCAAACTCATCGCCATAAACATCATACAAACCTGGACATTCATTTGGACACATCAACGTCCAAGTAGAATCTTCTTGTACACGTTTCATGAATAAATCGGAAGTCCACATGGCAAAAAATAAATCGCGCGCACGCATTTCTTCTTTTCCGGTGTTCTTTTTTAAATCTAAAAAGTCAAAAATATCAGCATGCCACGTTTCTAGATAAATAGCAAAACTTCCTTTGCGTTTTCCGCCACCTTGATCAACATATCGTGCTGTGTCGTTGAAAACTCGAAGCATTGGCACAATTCCGTTTGATGTTCCGTTTGTTCCTCGAATGTATGAACCTGTTGCACGAACGTTATGAATTGATAATCCAATTCCACCTGCTGATTGTGAAATTTTTGCAGTTGATTTTAGCGTGTCATAAATTCCGTCGATGCTATCGTCTTGCATTGATAATAAGAAGCACGAAGACATTTGTGGTTTTGGCGTTCCGGCGTTGAACAATGTTGGTGTTGCATGCGTAAAGAATTTTTTAGACATCAAATCGTAGGTTTCGATTACTGATTCTAAATCATTTAAATGAATTCCAACAGAAACACGCATCAACATGTGTTGTGGTCTTTCTACAATTTTACCATTGATTTTTAATAAATAAGAACGTTCTAAGGTTTTGAAACCAAAATAATCGTAGTTAAAATCTCGGTTATATATAATATGAGAGTTTAAAAACTCGGCATTTTCTTGAATTACTTGGTGAACTTCATCCGAAAGTAATGGTGCTTTTTGATTGGTTCTTGGGTTAACATAATGATACATTTCGTTCATCGTTTCCGAGAATGATTTGTTGGTATTTTTATGTAGATTGGAAATGGCAATTCGCGCTGCTAACTGAGCATAATCAGGATGTGTAACTGTCATAGAAGCAGCAGTTTCGGCTGCTAGATTATCTAATTCAGAAGTTGTTACACCATCGTATAAACCTTCAATAACTTTCATTGCCACTTTTACGGCATCAACTAATTCATTTAAACCATAGCACAGTTTTTTTATTCTGTCTGTGATTTTATCAAACATTACTGGTTCTTTGTGACCATCTCTTTTAATTACGTACATACTTTTTGTTTTTTGAAATAGAAAATCCCTTCTCTATTTCGGTTAGTTTTGTTTTTTGTTAATCCCTTAACTTCTATAAAATTTTCGTTCTATAGATTTTTTTGAAGCCAATCCAGCTTTCCGATACAATCTTTTATTTCTTGTTCTCGATACTCGCTTTGCAAGCGAACTCGAACTGACGAAATAAAAGGATTTCCACTTCAATCTGGGCTAAGCTAATCAATGGCTTGGTTTCATAACTAAACGCCATTGAACTTCAATCAAATAAATTCAGATTAAAAATCAGCGTCGAAGCTAATTTTTTGGTCTTCGGTATCTTTTGACATTACGCCTGCTTTTTGGTATTCGGCAACACGTTTTTCAAAGAAATTTGTTTTTCCTTGTAGTGAAATCATGTCCATGAAATCGAACGGATTGCTTGAATTGTAAACTCTGCTGCAACCTAATTCTACTAATAATCTATCGGCGACGAATTCTAAATATTGTGTCATTAAGTTGGCGTTCATTCCAATTAATGAAACTGGCAAACTTTCTGTAATAAATTCGCGTTCAATGTGTAAAGCGTCTGTGATGATTTCGGTAATTCTGGCTTTTGAAACTTTGTTTATCAAATGGTGGTTGTGTAAATGCACCGCAAAGTCGCAGTGAACGCCTTCATCGCGAGAAATTAATTCGTTAGAAAACGTCAAACCTGGCATTAATCCGCGTTTTTTCAACCAGTAAATGGAACAAAATGCACCTGAAAAGAAAATTCCTTCTACGGCTGCAAAAGCAATTAATCTTTCAGCAAAAGAATCGGAACCAATCCATTTTAAAGCCCAATCTGCTTTTTTCTTGATGGCAGGAAAAACTTCTAATGCATTGAAAAGTGAGGCTTTTTCGGCTTCATCTTTTACATACGTATCGATCAAGAGTGAATAGGTTTCGCTGTGAATGTTTTCCATCATGATTTGGAAACCGTAGAAAAATTTTGCTTCTGGATATTGTACTTCGTTTACAAAATTTTCAGCTAAATTTTCATTCACAATTCCGTCAGAAGCAGCAAAAAACGCCAAAATATGCTTGATGAAGTATTTTTCATCATGGCTTAGTTTGTTATTCCAATCGGATAAATCTTGATGCAAATCAATTTCTTCGGCTGTCCAAAAACTAGCTTCCATTTTTTTATACCAATCCCAAATATCATGATGTTTGATTGGGAAAATCACGAAGCGGTTTTTGTTTTCTTGTAAAATTGGTTCGATAGTCGCCATTTTGAATTTATTTTAAAATTATTTGGGTGATTTTTTGACCTTTTCAGTGTGATACAAAGATTGTCAAATGAAACGGAAAAAGAAAGTCAAACTTATCCACAAATCGAGCTAGTTTTTAACAAATATGACATTTTGTCGAAATTTTGTCGAAAAAAATAAATTATTGATTTACAATAATTTATAGATTATAATTTTTTTAAAAACCGCATAAACAGAGGAAATTAGGAAAATACGCATAGTAAAATTTTAACATTTTTGAACCCGCTAAAATTTGGTTTTTGGAGATAAAAAAAGTGGTTTCTCCATTTGAAAAACCACTTTGATTTTATTAGTAAATTTTTTTCCTATTTATCGTCGGAAATATAGGTTTTGTTTCCGTTTTTGTTGATGTAATATTTTCCACCTCTTGGTCCAGTGTACACTTTTTTACCTTTGTACGTTCCAGTTGCTTTATCAGAAACTTTTTTCTCAGCTGCTTTTGAAAGTGCTGTTTCTTTTAGGTTTTCTGTTTCTTCAGCAGCTGTTTTTTTGGTTTTTGCTACGGTTTTGTTTGCTTCTGCTTTTGCTTTTTTGGCTGCTGTTTTTGCTTTTGTCTCTGTTTTTGTCGCTTCTTTTTTAGCGGCATCTTTAAAGCGTTTGTCTGGTGTTCCGTCTTTTTTTAGTTTAGCTTCTTTTTCTTCAACAGCTTTTTTAATTTTAGATGATTTTAAACCAGCCACTTTTTCTGCTTTTTCAGCGTCTTTTTTTGCTTTTGCTTTTTCGTCTTTTAACTTTTCAAGTTTAGCTTTGTTAGCCGCAGCGGTTTTTTCGGATTTTTCTTTTGCTTTTTCCTTTACAGTTTGTGCAAAAATGGTATTTGAAAACACAAACACCAAACATAATAAGATTAGTTTTTTCATGATTTTACTTTTTTCATAGTTTAAAATTAGTGATTTTTAGTTTACAAAATATGTGCCAAATGATTTTTTATTTAAAATCAAATATGACATTGAAGTTTCTTTTTTACCACATAGAAACATATATTTATTTTAACTTTAAAATTCGTTTCACTCCGTTACAGAAAATCATAGACATTAGAATATTAAGAATTGGCTTCCTTTTACTATTCACTTTTTTACTAAAAATAAGCTCGAAGTTGGATATTTCCAGTGTGAATGGTTTGGCTGGTTTCAGTTTTTCTTCCTAAATAATTGATGTTGATATCGAGAAATTCGGTTAGATTTTTTTGCAAAAGTAATCGCCAGGTTAGGTTTTGTCCAGGTTGTAAACCTTCCAGCATTTGGAAAGCTACTGGCGACAAAGCATCGCCTTCAAATTTATTTTGATACAACGAAAATTCGCCATTCATCGTAAATTTCTTTTCGCCTGCATAAGAAAATGAAGTTCCAAAACGGTTTTGAAGTAAGGTTTCGCCATTTCCAAACTGATTTTCCTTGTTTTGATATTCGTAAAAAAGATCCAAACTCGTGTTTTTATTAAACAAATAAGAGATTTTTGGACTTAATTGATAACCAATTACTTCAAAATTTCTACTGGCATAATTCTCCGAAGCCAATTCGGTTTTAATTGTTTTTGAATTCATATTGAACAACCACGATTTTTTCAATAAATGAATATATTGCAACTGATGGGATTTGTTTTTGCTTTCTTGCGAACCTACAGAAAGCAAACTTTTCAAGCGATTTTCGGTATAAGTATACGTCACAGAATGTTTCTGTTTTCCTCGATTATAAAATAAACTATTTCTAAAACTGGTGTTCAATCCGAGTAAATCTTCTTCGGAAGTTGAAAACGGATTTAAGTCGAAATTATCACCGTTTCTGAAAATTTTTCGTTCTACTAAATACGAAGTTTGATTATAGAAATAAGACAACAGCTTTTTGAAACCTTTTTCGTTTTGCCATTTTGAAGTATTTAAAGTCAAGGATTGCGAAAACCGATTTTGGTGCGTTTTTACAAAAACTTGATTGGGCAAAAATACACGAACATACTTTGCTTGATCGGGAAAAGGCGCAATTTCAAACTCTTCCAATTCCTGAATTCCGTTGTTGTTGTAATCGTTCCACATGTAAACACCTTGACTTGGCTCGACTTCAAGATAGGTAAATTCCTGTTGTGCAATGGAACCAGAAGTTGTTTCATAAGCCGTTGATATTTTCATCAACTGATTAAAATATTGGTCGTTATACAACAATCTTGAATTCAACGACGGTTCATTTCCACGTAAATTATCTTCAAATTTCAGATTTCTGTAATTTAAAAATAACGATAAATCACTTTTCTTAGTTTGTATCAATCGAGATTTTAGATAATAGGAATGCGATGTATTTACTTTTTGTACCAAATTATTTTGCAAACTGTCGTTTACACGTTGTAAATAACCCAATTCTACATAAACTTTTGTGCTATCACCACGACCAACAAACGCGCCATATTCGGTAAATCGTTGGCTTAAAACCGAAAGTTGATTGGTTGCAACCAGTTTTTCTTTGTTGTTTTCTAAATTCAAATTGGCACCAACCCAATTTTTGCCAAAATGATATCTTGTTTGTGTTTGATTTCGAATAAAAGAAGACATTGCAAAATTTCCATCGCTGTTTAAAACGCTGGCATTTTGCAAAATATTCCAATCTTTTAGTTTGAAAAAACCGTTAATTAAATGACGATTTCCAGAAAAACTTTTGGAAAAATCAAGTTTTTCAAACTGATAGGTTAATTTTCCTTTTTCGGGCAAAGTGAAATCCAAACCGCTGATGAGTAAACTTTGATTTCCTTCGAATGAAGTTAAATTCCAATCGCGATTGAACTCGATATTGAATAATCGCTCAATAGTTTGAAAGTTTTCTTGAACAAACTGATAGTTTCCAAAAGCATCAATTTGCCATTTTTTACTAAGCAATCGCTGTTTGAAATTCAATTTTCCAGCAATACCTTTATTATTATCATCATCAATGGAAGAAAACAAGTTTTGGTCGTTATTGCTTACGCCAATTTCAAAATCAACCAGTGTTTTTTCGTTTGGATTGAATTTTCCAACAACGGTTGCGATTTGGATTTTTGTTGGCGCAATCAATCGAGTTATTGGTTCATAATTTCCTTGTGGAACGCCAGAAATAGGTTCAACATATTGATAAATTTTACCGATTGCCGATGTATTTATTAGAATATAATTTCCGAAATTAGCTCCAACTAAAGTGAATTTTACATTGTATAATTCGTCCTGCGGATTATTGGAATATTCAAAAACCTCAACGCCGCCAATGGTTACTTTTTTGTATAAAATTTTATTATCTGAAC
>NZ_JACTAC010000034.1 GCF_014486675.1 Flavobacterium macrobrachii | reverse complement strand
GCCGAGCGCAGTCGAGGTAACTCTTTCCGAGAAAGAAAAAAAGTTGCGCGAAAAAAAGAAAGACGAAATACCAACAATCGAAAACGTCAAATTCTATTTCCAAGAAAACAACTTCCCAGAACTCGAAGCCCAAAAATTCTTCAACTATTTCTCAAGCATCGGTTGGCTAGTCGGCGGCAAAACACACATGGTCGATTGGCAAGCCGCAGCACAAAACTGGATATTAAACGCACCAAAATTCATCACAAATGCAGAACCTAACCGCCCAAAACAACTCAACACCAAAATCGATAAAGACTATTCCGAACCATTGTAGTAACTCATTTGTCACACTGAGCTTGTCGAAGTGAATTGTTGATTTTAAAAAATCTGTGTAAATCCGTTTAATCCGCGTCATCTGTGTTCCCAAACCTTCGCTTTAGCGAACAAAAAAATTACAAATGAATGAAAACATAAAAACCCACTACAACTATCAAGAAATAATCATGTGGATAGAGCAAAAAGGCATCGAGCTATACGGAACCCATTTCAAAATACTAGAAACCGATTATCCAATCATCTACAAATTAATCGCGTATTTTCTCAAAGATGAGGTAACCTGTTTTCAATACAACATAAACCTCAACAAAGGAATTCTACTTTCTGGACCAATCGGCTGTGGCAAAACCTCAATAATGAACATCATGAAATACCTAACACCAACCGAACACAAATTTTTCGTAAAACCATGCCGAGATATAAGCTTCGAATTCATTCAAGACGGCTACCAAATCATACACAAATACAGCAAAGGAAAACTATACGAATACGAACCAAAAACAATATGCTTCGACGATTTAGGTACAGAAAGCAATCTAAAATATTACGGCAACGAATGCAATGTAATGGCAGAAATACTATTAAGCAGATACGATGTGTATATCGCAAAACGAATACAAACCCACATCACAACAAACCTATCCGCATCCGAAATAGAAACCCAATACGGCAACCGTGTACGAAGCCGAATGCGTCAAATGCTCAATCTTATTGCTTATGATAAAACAACCTCCGATAAGAGGTAAAACAACTAATTTATAACTAGAACAACCAACTATGAAATCTATCTCAAAGCAAAGCGTCTTCAAAATTCTATTAAAATCTATACTTCTATGTGTCTAAAAAAATAAAGTAGTAACACAATCAAAATAAACCTTAGCGAACCTTGCGACAACTTTGCGACTTTGCGGTAAAAAAAAACTTAAAACCTAATAATCATGAAAAACATAACCCTTTTCTGGAACTGGATCCAGTACAACGAACAAACCCTAAGAAACCTACAAAACGAAAAACCAAAAATCCAAAAGCTCTTTCTTTTCTGGCTCGACAAAAGCCTACATTACTATTCCGAAGGATTAGATTGCATACTAGTATTTCCAAAAAGAAACAACAAAACAATACAACTCATAATTTCAGCAAACGGTAATCCCGATTATTTTGAAGCAGTCACAAATTTGGTAGATAATGCACCAAAACTCAATCATTGGAACTTTATAGCTTTCATACAACCATCAGAAAATATCGAGAAAATGGAAGCCGGATTAGACAAACCGTATGTATTCAAAGACATTAATCTAAAAGCCAGTGAAATAAAATTTGAACCTTTACAATACGAAAATTGCAAAAAAATAGACATGATTGTGTACTTAAAAAACTACACCGTTCATTGCAATAATAAAAACCTTCTAGAAGTGGTCTATGTAATTATTCAAGACATCATTGGCGAAAAAGCACTTTCTGAAAATATCAATTTTGTCGAATTAGAACAAATGCCAAGTGAAGAAAACATTGAGTTAATTTATCTGTATGATTTGCAGTATTACTTGGATGACATTAACAGTAAAAAAATATAAATAAAATAATTAATCCATTTGTTTTGAATTATATATTAATAAAATTAATACTTTTACACTCGTGAAACTCTTAAACTACATATTATCAATCTATCTGGTAGCACTTTCTTGTTTACCATGTGCAGACATGGAAGTAAACAGTGCAGCTCACAAAGTTGTTGAGATTTCAGCTAATCATGATGAAAAGTCCCACAATCACGATAAAGAAAACGATTTGTGTTCGCCTTTTTGCAGTTGTAATTGCTGTGGTTCACAAATAGTAAGCTATTTTAAAATGTTGAACTACAATTTTACAGTAGTTTCAAAGACTATTACAACCCAATTACCATCTTACGCTTCACAATTTACTTCCAATTTCTACGGAAGTATCTGGCAACCACCTCAAATAGTATAACGATGCCCGAGTAATTTCGGGTTAGAAAGTTGTGACCTTTTCACAAATAATAGCAAAAGTAGTTTTGCTAATTTTCTAATTCATTATAATATTTTCAATGTTAGACAAAATCATACAGTTCAGTATA
Source organism: Flavobacterium macrobrachii (assembly GCF_014486675.1). Lineage (GTDB taxonomy): Bacteria > Bacteroidota > Bacteroidia > Flavobacteriales > Flavobacteriaceae > Flavobacterium > Flavobacterium macrobrachii. Next base: position 31,552 of record NZ_JACTAC010000034.1, on the reverse strand, counting down.
AAGAACAAGTTTATAATACTTTTATTTACTTTGGTTCTAATAGCTTTTGGTAGCTACTCTATAAAACAATTACCGCTTGATGCGTTACCTGATGTAACCAACAATCAAGTACAAATAATAACTACTGCACCAACTTTAGCAAGTCAGGAAGTAGAACAATTAATCACTTATCCATTAGAACAATCTGTAAAGACAATTCCAAAAGTTATTGAATTACGAAGTATTTCTCGTTTCGGACTTTCGGTAGTTACCGTAGTTTTTAAAGACGATGTCGATATCTATTGGGCAAGAGAGCAAATTTTCCAACGTTTAAAGCAAGCCGAAGAAAATATACCAGCTTATGCAGGTACACCAGAGTTAGGTCCAATTTCAACAGGTCTTGGGGAAATTTACCAATACGATGTCTTTGCCAAAAAAGGGTATGAAGATAAATACGACGCCATCAAGTTAAGAACCATTCAGGATTGGATTATTGTTCCTCAGCTTCAAGGTGTTGAAGGCGTTGCCGAAGTGAGTACTTGGGGTGGGAAATTGAAACAATATGAAATCGCAGTAAACCCAAATACGCTTAACAGTCTTGGAGTAACCATTACTGAAATTTTTGAAGCACTCGAAAAAAACAATCAAAATACAGGAGGAGCTTACATCGAAAAAGACCAATATGCCTATTTCATCCGCGGTGTCGGTATGGCAACAGGAAATAAAGATTTAGAAAAAGTTGTCATTAAAAACAGAAACGGGGCACCGGTTTTAGTCAGGGATGTGGCAACCGTTAGAGAAGGCATTGCATTGCGTTATGGAGCTTCCACAAAAGATGGTAAAGGGGAAATCGTTTGTGGTATGGCATTGATGCTAAAAGGTGAAAATTCAAAAGCGGTAAACGAAAGAGTAAAAGAGAAAATGGAGCAAATCAATAAAACACTTCCCGAAGGTGTTGTTGCTGAAGCTTTTATTGATAGAGGAAAATTAGTTGATAATGCAATCGGAACAGTTACTAAAAACCTACTCGAAGGCGCATTAATAGTAATTTTTGTCTTGATTTTATTTCTTGGTAATCTTCGTGCAGGTTTAATAGTTGCTTCTGTAATTCCATTATCTATGCTTTTTGCGGTAATTCTAATGAATTATTTTGGCGTAAGTGGTAACTTAATGAGTTTAGGAGCAATCGACTTCGGAATTATTGTCGATGGTGCTGTAATCATTGTTGAAGCCACAATGCACCATTTGCAAAAACTCAAACGACAAAATAATTTAACCCAAACTGAAATGGACAGTGAAGTATATAAATCAGCTTCTAAAATCCGTAACAGTGCAGCTTTTGGAGAAATCATAATCTTAATTGTATACCTACCAATTTTAGCATTAGTTGGTACTGAAGGTAAAATGTTCAAACCTATGGCAATGACGGTAGGCTTTGCAGTAATCGCAGCATTTGTTTTATCACTGACGTATGTTCCAATGATGAGTGCAATGTTTTTATCCAAGAACACAGAGCATAAGCCAAACTTTAGCGATAGAATGATGGCATGGTTCGAGAAAATATATGCACCATTTTTAGAAAAAGCATTACGATTAAAAAAAACAGTTTTGGCTATTTCATTAGGGTTGTTTGCTTTGGCACTTATAACTTTTCAAAATATGGGAGGCGAATTTATTCCAACCATTGAAGAAGGTGATTTAGCCATTAATGTTACCATTATGACCGGAAGCTCATTAACACAAATGGTAGAAACAACTACTAAATATGAGAAAATCCTAAAAGCAAAATTCCCTGAAATAAAAACCATTGTAACAAAAATCGGAAGTGGAGAAATTCCAACCGATCCAATGCCAATTGAGAGTGGCGATTTTATTATTGTACTGAAAGACAAAAGCGAATGGACTTCTGCATATAATTGGGAAGATTTAGCCAATTTGATGAAAGAAGAAATGGAAGTTATTCCAGGAGCGAATATCGAAATATCACAGCCTATTCAAATGCGCTTTAACGAGTTAATGACAGGAAGCCGAAGCGATATAGCCATTAAGATTTTTGGTGATGATTTAGAGATTTTAGATACAAAAGCCAAAGAATTGATTTCAAAAGTTAGTAAAATTGAAGGTGTTGGTGACTTAAAAGCTGATAAAGTTGTAGGTCTGCCGCAAATCACAGTCAAATACGATTACAATAAAATAGCCTTATACGGTTTGAATATTGTCGATATCAATCAAATAATTCGTTCCTCATTTGCCGGAGAAAGCGCCGGTAAAATCTATGAAGAGAGCAAACGATTTGATGTAGTGGTTCGTATGAATGAGGCTAATAGAAGTGATATAACCGATGTGAGTAATTTATTTATTCCATTGCCAAACGGTCAACAAGTACCCCTTTCCCAAGTAGCAACCATCAGTTACGAACAAGGGCCTGTACAAGTATCTCGTCAAGATGGAAAGCGAAGAATTACAGTTGGTCTAAATGTTCGTGGTCGTGATATAAAAAGTGTTGTTGAGGAAATTCAACAAAAGTTAGACACCAATTTCAAACTTCCAGCAGGATATTATGTTACGTATGGTGGACAATTTGAAAATCTAGTGGAAGCCAATAAACGCCTTTCGGTAGCTTTACCAATTGCTTTAGGACTTATTTTGGTTTTATTGTTTTTTACCTTCAACAGTATGAAGCAATCATTACTGATTTTCACAGCCATTCCATTATCAGCAATTGGTGGTGTTTTTGCTCTATGGTTACGCGGAATGCCGTTTAGTATTTCGGCAGGAATTGGTTTTATTGCTTTATTCGGAATTGCTGTTTTAAACGGAATTGTGCTAATATCTTATTTTAACCAACTTAAAACGGAAGGAATAACCGACCCAATGCAACGTGTCTTAATCGGAACAAAAACAAGATTGCGACCAGTATTAATGACTGCTGCGGTAGCTTCACTTGGGTTTTTACCAATGGCATTGTCAACAAGTGGCGGAGCCGAAGTTCAAAAACCATTAGCAACTGTAGTAATTGGCGGATTGGTTTCGGCTACATTACTAACCTTAATCGTTTTACCAATTTTGTATTTACTCTTTGAAAAGGGAATTAAAAGAAGAAAAAAAATGTCAAATCCAATTGTAACACTAATAGTTTTATTAATAAGTAGCTTTTCATTTGCTCAAAATAGCCAAACCATAACGCTAGAAAAAGCCATTGAAAAAGCAAAAGCAAATAACATCGATTTAAAAATTGCCGACAAGGAAATTGAAAAACAAACCGTCCTCAAAAAAACTGCATTTCAAGTAGATCCTTTGCAAGTACAATACCAAGGCGGACAATTCAACAATGTTGATTACGACCATAATGTTTCCATTCAACAGTACTTTCCTATTGGTAAAATCACAAAAGCCAATAGACAATTACAAGAAGAATTAGCAAAATTGGCTGAAAAGCGAAAAGCATTAACCGAATATGAAATCGAAAAAGCGGTAACACTTGCGTATTATCAATATTTATACGGTGTTTCCATTCAAAAACTGAATACTGAATTGTTCGACATTTATTCCAAATTCCTAAAAAATGCAGAGCTTCGTTTTCAAACAGGCGAAAGTGGTAATATTGAAGTCATAAGTGCCAAAGCTAAAGTAAAGGAAATCGAAACCCAAAAAGCACAATTAGAATATGATTTGGTTGTATATCAAAAGCAATTACAATACTTCATTCAAACCGATGAAAATATAATTCCAGATGCTACAACGCCACTGAAATATGCAAACCCAACTGATGTGAATAATGCTAAAGTGGAAGGATTGGTAAACGACTATTACACACAGCAAATTACAGTCTATCAAAAAGAAGCTAATACATTCAAAGCAATGCGTACACCGAGGCTAGGATTAGGTTATTTCGGGCAAACCATTGAAACAAAATCGTATTTTCAAGGATTTACTGCTGGTGTACAAATTCCTTTATTTGGTGGAGCAAATACCGCTAAAGCGAAAGCTTCGCAGATAAGTATTTCGCAATCGCAATTAGAATTGGATAAAAGCAAACTGACTTTAAAACTACAAAAAGAGGAACTACAAAACGAGTTTGAAAAGCAGAAAAAAGCAGTGGCGTATTATCAAAACGAAGGATTGCAATACGCAGAGCAAATTATTACAACAGCACAAAAAAGTTATGCCAATGGCGACATGAGTTATTGGACTTACATCAGTTTTTTAAACCAAGCCATTGATATTAAAAAGCAAAACGCAGAAGCTGTTAATACCTATAATCAAAGTGCTATTCAATTGCAATTTCCATCTTTCAACAATAATTAATATTCAATAATATGAAAAATATAAAATCAAAATCGAAGTTTTTCTTAATACTTAATACTCTTGTCTTAATACTTTTTACTTCTTGCGGCGAAAAGAAAACCGAAGAAACACACGAAGAAGAAAAATCGGAAACCGAAGTAGCACTAACAGAAGCGCAATTCAAAACCATTGGTATAGAAACAGGAACTATCGTAATGAAAAACCTCAATACGGTAATCAAAGCAAACGGATATACTGCTGTTCCACCTCAGAATATGGCAAATATATCAACCTTAATTGGTGGTGTCGTAAAAGATATTTATGTGTTAGAAGGCACTTATGTGGTAAAAGGGAAAACATTAGCAACCATCCAAAACCTTGAAGTAACCGAAATGCAAGAAGATTACAATTCGGCTATTGCAAACATTGAATACCTACAATTAGAATACAACCGCCAAAAAACATTGAGCGATGAAAATGTAAATCCTCGTAAAACGTTTCAAGAAGTTAAGTCAAAATTAGCAGTTGAAAAAGCAAAAGCACAAGCAGCAAAAAATAAACTACAAGCGTTGAATGTTAGTTTAAAAGGCAGCACTTCTTTAATTCCGATTGTTTCGCCGATAAGTGGTTATGTGGGTAAAATTAGCATCACCAAAGGAGCGTTTGCAGAAACCGGAGTTACTCTTTTTGAAGTAGTCGATAACAGCCAAATGCACTTAGATTTGAATGTGTTTGAAAAAGATTTAGGTAAAATTTCCGTTGGTCAAGAAGTCGATTTTGTACTTACCAATCAATCCAATAAATCAATAAAAGGAAAAATATTCGGTATCAATAAATCATTTTCTAACGAAAGTAAAACCGTTGCAGTTCACGCCAAAATCAATCCAAGCGATGCTAAAGATTTAATTTCCGGAATGTATGTAGCGGCTAATATCAACATTACTAATCAAACAGTTCAAGCTTTGCCAAAAGATGCTATTGTTAGAAATGGAGACAAATATTACATTTACATTCAAGAAGAACACCAAGAAGAAACTCCAAAAGTAAAAGAAGAAGAACACAATCACAAAGAGGGCGAAGCACATAATGAGCACGCTGAAGGCGAAGAGGAAGAACACAACGAAATTCACTTTAAAGCCATCGAAGTAATACCAGGAACAACCGATTTAGGATATACTGAAATAAAATTAGTTGAAGAAATTCCTGCCAATGCAAAAATAGTAATTAAAGGAGCTTTCTACTTGCTGGCAACATCAAAAGGTGGTGGCGAACACGAACATTAATAAATAATAATTTAAAATAAATAACATGAAAAATTCAATTTTAAAATCAATCGCTTTTTTAGCAATAGTATTTTTTTCAACAAATCTAGTTTCAGCACAAAAAACAACTCAAAAAGCAGTCATAAAAACATTTTTACATTGTGATCATTGTAAAGAATGTGAAACTTGTGGGCAAAAATTCCAAAAAGAAATGCTTAAAATAAAAGGAATAAAAATGTATGAGTTAGATGATAAAGCGATGACTTTTACTATTTATTACAATTCAAAGAAAACTACTTTACAAGTAATTAAAGAAGGTATCTCTAAATTAGGATATGATGCAGATGAAGTAAAAGCAGATCCAAAAGCGTATGAAAGTTTAGATGGTTGTTGTAAAGCTTAGTCATGAAATTTAATACGATAATGCCAAATAAGCTAATTCCTTTTTATCAAAAAGAGTTAGAATTAGTTAAGGATAATTTACAACTAAATGATTTTCAAAATGCTTGGCATCATTTGGAACGTGCACATATAATAGCTCAAAAATATCCATGCGAGCATACATTTGTACATTGGAAAATGTTACAATTTGGTATTAAGATTAAAAGTACAAATGAGGTAATTGGTCAAATACCAAGATTATTGATAGGTGGTGTAAAATCATTTGTTGGACATATTCCTGTTGGTAATACTGGTGGTGCAAACGTGCCACCTTTAAAACCAATGGAAATTCCGAAAGACATACAAAAAATAATAAATTCAAATTCTTAATAATTGAATTATGAAACATCAACACAAATACGATGCACAAGGAAAACAACTTTGTTGCACATTAGAAGAAAAAATAAATAAAAAACCCGATAATCATTCTGATGATGACGGACACGACCACAACCATTCCAACGAAGAAAAGTCAACGTTTCAAATGTTCCTACCAGCAATCATAAGTTTTGTTTTGTTAATGGTTGCCATTGGTTTCGATAATTACTTTCCACAATCGTGGTTTACAGGTTGGGTACGAATTATATGGTATGTTGTTGCTTATGCACCAGTTGGTTTTCCTGTAATCAAAGAAGCTTTTGTTGCTATAAAGAAAGGAGAGATATTTTCAGAATTTTTGTTAATGAGTATTGCAACTATTGGAGCATTTGCCATCGCAGAATTTCCAGAGGGTGTTGCCGTGATGCTGTTTTATGCTGTTGGCGAAGTCTTTCAAACACTTGCAGTTCAACGAGCCAAAGCAAATATAAAAGCGTTACTCGACCAACGACCAGATGAAGTTACTATTTTAGAAAACAATGTAGCCAAAACAATCAAAGCAGCAACCGCTAAAATTGGCGATATTATCCAACTCAAAGCAGGAGAAAAATTAGGTTTAGATGGCGAATTACTTTCCGATACAGCTTCATTCAATACAGCAGCACTTACCGGAGAAAGCAAACCCGATACCAAAGCAAAAGGAGAAGCCGTTTTAGCAGGAATGATAAACTTAAATTCGGTTTGTCAAGTCAAAGTGACAACAGCTTATTCCGATAGCAAACTGTCTAAAATACTCGAAATGGTGCAAGATGCAACAGCAAAAAAAGCACCAACTGAATTATTCATACGCAAATTTGCCAAGATTTACACACCAATTGTGGTGCTTTTAGCCATCTTAATTTGTGTAGTTCCAATTCTTTTTGTAGATAATTATATTTTTAGAGATTGGCTGTATCGTGCCTTGGTTTTCTTGGTTATTTCGTGTCCTTGTGCTTTAGTTATTAGTATTCCGTTAGGATATTTTGGCGGAATTGGAGCTGCTTCCAAGAACGGAATTTTATTCAAAGGAAGTAATTTCCTCGATGTAATGGCTTCCATTCAAAACGTCGTAATGGACAAAACAGGCACAATGACCGAAGGTGTTTTCAAAGTGCAAGAAGTCGTTTTTAATTCCGATTTTAATCAAACCGAAATACTGCAATTGGTCAATGCCTTAGAAAGTCAAAGTACACATCCGGTTGCAACAGCCATTCATCAATATGTTGGAAAAATTGATAGTACCATTATTTTAAAAGACGTAGAAGAAATTTCAGGACACGGACTTAAAGCCATAGTAAACGGAAATGAATTATTGGTTGGAAATTTCAAACTAATGGATAAATTTTCTATTTCGTATGATATTGATCCAACCAGTATCGTTTATACCTTAATTGCTGTAGCTTACGATAAAAAATTCGTAGGTTATCTAACTATTGCCGACAGCATTAAAGAAGATGCACAAATCACAATAGATAAACTAAAAGCACTAGGTATAAAAACCATAATGTTAAGTGGCGATAAAAATACCGTAGTGCAGTTTGTAGCAAAATCACTCGGAATTACAAATGCTTTTGGAGATTTACTTCCCGAAGACAAAGTGAATAAAGTTAAAGAAATCATTGCTAAAAATGAAACGGTAGCATTTGTCGGCGATGGTGTAAACGATGCACCAGTAGTAGCGTTAAGTAACGTAGGAATAGCAATGGGTGGTTTAGGAAGTGATGCCACAATCGAAACTGCCGATGTAGTTATTCAAGATGACATGCCTTCAAAAATTCCAATGGCTATCAATATTGGCAAACAAACCAAGAAAATTGTTTGGCAAAATATTATTTTAGCATTTGCTGTAAAAACAATAGTTTTAGTACTTGGTGCAGGTGGTTTAGCCACAATGTGGGAAGCCGTTTTTGCCGATGTAGGAGTAGCTTTGTTAGCTATTTTAAACGCAGTTAGAATTCAGAGAATGAGATTTTAACATCAATTTTAACATAATGCAATAATTTTTAGCTAAATTTGTACTGTTTTAATAGATATATGAACAAATACCACATGATACTTGTAGTTTTATTAGGCATGTTCCTCATCCCTAATACTGCTATGGCTTGTGGTAAAGGTTCAGAAAAGAGTTCGTGCAAAAAAGAAATTTCATCCAATAACGCAGAAAAAAAGAGTTGCTGCGGTGATGAAAATTCAAAAGATAAAGACCACAAAGGATGTAAAGGCAATTGCGGTCACTCAAAATGTGGTTGTTCTTCAACGTGTCCAACTTCTTCAGTAAGCTTTTTATCTGAAATTAATTTTAAAAATTACATGTTTAGCTATTCTTCAATCGAGAAAGTTAAATTTTCATACACAACACCATCAATCTCTGATGGGTTTTATTTCATTTGGCTAATTCCTAAAATAAGCTAAATCCAAATTTTGACAGCCATAAGTGTGTCAAATTCATAGCGTTTTGCTATCCAATTCACAACAGTTTTAGAAACATTTTACTACACCATTTTCATGTTGCAGTATCATTTATCTTATAGCTGTAATTATCTCAAATTTATTTTATCAATCAATCAAGGTAAATTACTTTGATTACTAATTCCTTATTTAAAATGAAAAATTCATTTTTAAAAATAATGGTAGCAGCTGTAATGTTGCTATCTACTGCTATCAATGCACAAATAAAAAATTCAAAAACCGAAACAGTTAAAGTTTATGGAAACTGCGGTATGTGCGAAACCAAAATCGAAAAAGCAGGAACGATTAAAAAAATCGCCTCTGTAGATTGGAATAAAGATACTCAAATGGCTACGCTAACTTACGATGCAAAAAAGACAAACCAAGACGAAATATTAAAAAGAATTGCACTTGTTGGGTACGATAGTGATAAATTTCTCGCTCCAGATGATGTCTATAATAATCTTCACGGTTGTTGTCAATATGATAGAGTGGCAAAAGTTCCTGTAAAAGAAGAAACCGCTACTGCTAGCAACGAAAGCCATTCTAATCACAATAATAATTCAGATACTAAAACAGTAATTCAAAATGAAAATCAGTTAAAATCAGTATTTGATACTTATTTTTTATTGAAAGATGCTTTAATCACCTCTGACGGAACCAAAACAGCTTTAGCTTCAAAAGAACTTTTGGCAGCTGTAAACAATGTCAAAATGGACAAACTCGAAATGGACGTGCACATGGTTTGGATGAAAGTTGTAAATCTTATTAAAGAAGATGCAACTCATATCTCAGATACAAAAGATGTAAAACACCAGCGCGATCATTTCACTACACTATCCAAAGATATTTATACACTAATTAAGGTTTCCAAATACGAAACGGCTGTTTACTATCAATTTTGTCCAATGTACAGCGATGGTAAAGGTGCCAATTGGTTGAGTAAAGAAAATGCAATCAAAAATCCGTATTACGGTTCTATGATGTTAAGTTGTGGTAAAACGGTAGAAACTATTAAATAATTAAAAAAAAACTATAAATGAAAAATGTATCAATAATAGCTTCATTCGTTGGAGCAATACTATTCACTTCTTGTAACAATAATGATGACAATATGGATATGCCATTAAATATTGATTATCCAGCTGCATACATAGTAAATGGCGAGGATGCAACGGTTTCAGTAGTCAAATTAAGTACTAATGAAGTAACTGGAACAATCGCGTTAATGGGAACAGGTTCTGATATGATAATGTGGCCACATCATATTTCGTCACATCAAAACCATTTAGCCATCGGAGTACCTGGTATGGATTTAAGTGCTGGTCATTCGGGTTTAAATACTTCTGGAATGAATGGAAAATTGTTAATTGTAGATGCTTTGAATGGTTCAATTGTAAAAAACATTACCCTCCCTTTAATGAACCATAATACTATTTATTCTCCCAATGGAAATGAAATTTGGGTACCTCAAATGGATATGAACGGAAAAGTTTTGGTTTACAACGCTTCAACAAATGCTCTAATTAATACAATCAATGTGGGGATGATGCCAGCTGAACTAACATTCTCTTCTGATGGGACAAAAGCGTATGTAGCAAATGGCGACGATGATAGTATAACTGTGATAAACACAGAAACAAAAGCAATAATCACAACTATTACTGTTGGTGATAATCCGGTTGGTGCTTGGACAGGAAGCAATGCCAAAATGTATGTAGACAATGAAGACGGACAAACTATTTCTGTGATTGATGTTGCTACAAATTCTGTAGATGAAACAATTACATTGGGTTTCATGCCGGGAATAGCATCATATAACGGTCCTAAAAATGAATTATGGGTTTCAGATCCAATGGCTGGAAAAGTACATTATTGGACTTGGGATGCAGGAATGAATATGTGGATGCACGGAAGTTCATTTAATACTGGTGCTGGTGCTCATGCAATTGCATTCACAACAGATGGTAACACAGCATATATAACAAACCAAACTGCAAATACTGTTTCTGTTGTTAATACGACTACTCATACTGTAACTAAAACGATTAACGTTGGGAAAAAACCAAACGGAATAGTTATAAAAATGTAATACTTCAAAGACTGAGCCCAATGGTATCGTTGGGCTTGGTCTAAATTTATAGTTACTATTATGAAAGAGCATTTAAAATATTTTACAGTTTTAGTAATCTTTTTTTCGATTACTACAAATGCCCAAACTAAAATCGGTGATGCCATACCATCAATTACATTAAAAAGCAATACCAATAATGAGGTTGCTATCACATCGTTCAAAGGAAAATATATGCTTATCGATTTTTGGGCATCTTGGTGTGCCCCTTGCCGATTGGGGAATAAAAAGTTAGTAAAGCTACATAATGAGATTAGTTCAAGTAAAATTGAAATAATAGGGATATCAATCGACACCGATGCCAATAAATGGCTCAAAGCAATTGAAAAAGATAAAATCAAATTCACTCAATTGATTGACCCAAATGGATTTGATGCTAATACAGCCTTAGTTTTCGGAGTAGATGAATTACCATCAAAATACCTATTTAATCCCGAAGGTGTCCTAATAGCGAAGAATCCAACAGAAGAAGAAATAATTAAATTAATAAAAGAGTAAGATGAAGAAAATAAATAAAGTGTATGTAGTTGTAGCATCAATCGTTTTGATGTTCTCAATAAAGAGTAACGCCCAAATAGTAAAAGCCGAAATCAGGGCTACTGGTTTAACTTGTTCTATGTGTTCGAATGCCATAAACAAACAGCTAAAAACATTGCCCGAAGTAGTTAATGTTGAAACCGATTTAAACACCAATACGTTTACGGTAACGCTGACTGAAGGCAATGCATTAAGCCCAAAAGTATTTAAGGAAAAAGTAGAAAAAGCAGGTTTTTTTATCGGAACATTAGTGATAACAGCAAAACCGGAAACTATAACTCAAACCCCTTACATTTTGGTTAATGACAAATCAAATAACTTGAGTGAAATACAATTTCAAGTAGTTGACAAAGGCTATGTGACTGAAAAGGAATTCAAAAAATTATCCAAATCATACAAGAATGTTGAAACGTATGCTTCAAACAATGAAGATGATTTTCACATTAAAATTCTAAATTAATGAGAAAGATTATTTTAATTTTTATTGCAATAAGTTGCCAAAATGTTTTTAGCCAGGAGTTATTTGTAGTTACTGATCCAGCTAGTAATGTTCCTGCAAATTCGTTGGCAGTTAATGTAATGCAGTCACTTTTCAAAGAAGAAATGAAATCAGGCTATAATTACCATTTTATGCCCGAAGTAACTTATGGCCTTAACAAAAATATTATGTTCCGGGCTTCTGCTTTTATAAGTAACAGAAGCAACCAACTGGTTACCGAAGGAGGTAGTTTTTATACAAAGTATCGTTTCTATTCCTCAGATGACCTCAACAGTCATTTCCGAATGGCTGCATTTGGTAGATATAGTTTCAATAATGCTGACATTCACCAAGAACAAATAGAAATCTTAGGACACAACACAGGTTTCGAAGGAGGATTTGTAGCTACCAAGTTGATTAAAAAACTGGCAATTAGTTCGTCTGTAAGTTTTGAGAAAGCCTTTGACAACAAACCGGATTATCCGTTTCCAAATGATATGGGCGACAATGCTACCAACTATACCTTATCATTTGGCAAATTGATGTATCCAAAAAAATATACCAGTTTCAAACAAACTAATATTAATCTAATGGTGGAATTTGTTGGGCAAACTATCAATGAAAACGGTAAGTCATATTTAGACGTTGTGCCGGCAATACAATTTATTTTCAATAGTCAGGCGCGATTGGATTTGGCGTATCGTCAAGAACTAATAAGTTCAATGTTACGTTCAGCACCAAATGGATTTTATTTCAATCTATACTATACTTTTTTCGATTTAACAAAGTAAAACCAAGATGAGTACAACAAAATTTATTCCGGCATTAGGTTATGATTTTTTAAGCGATTACTACGATTTAGCAATCAAATTAACTATGCCCGAAAAAAAATTCAGAAACAAGCTAATAGATTATGTCAATCCTCAAGAGAATGAGAAAATATTAGAGTTTGGTTTTGGAACCGCGCAAAATATCATCATTCTAAAACAGCGCTTTCCTAATTGTAACATACAAGGCGTTGACATCGATCCCAAGATTAAGACAATTGCTGAATACAAATTAAATAGGGCAGGAATTGAAACGCCACTTTTTTTGTATGATGGAGATAAGTTACCATTTGAAGGCAATTCATTTGACAAGGTTTATAGTTCACTTGTTTTTCATCAGTTAGACATGATTACAAAACTAAAGTGCCTGCTGGAAATCTATAGGATATTAAAACCTAATGGAGAATTAATCATTGGAGATTGGGGTAAAGCAAAAACAAAATGGATGCGGTTTTCTTTTTACTTAGTTCAATTATTAGACGGTTTCAAAACTACTACTGATAATGTAAATGGATTAATGATAAAATACATTACTGATGCAGGATTCAAAAACGTTCAGGAAGTAGACTATATCAATACATCAATAGGCACTTATTCTTACTATAAAGCAGAAAAAATTAATTAATAACTAAAAATAATATATTATGAAAACACTTTTTTTAACAGCTATTTTAGCAATGACAATGGTTTCTTGTAACAACAAAGCTAAAGAAACAGAAACAAATGCAACAGAAGGTACCGAGAGTACAAGTCAATTATTTGCCTGCCCAATGCATCCGGAAGTAACAGGAAAAAAAGGAGAAAAATGCTCCAAATGTGGTATGGAATTAACAGAGCCGGTTGCACAAGGTCAGCCGGCCCATGATAGCACCCATGATGATGCGGCTCAACCCACAGCTGATGAAACTGCAGCAAATGCAACATCTGCATTCTCTACCGACGAAATCATTGCAAACTATCTAAAAATCAAGAATGCACTCACCAAAGATGATGCAAACGGTGCTGCCACCGCAGGTAAAGAATTGTATAAAACGTTCAATTCCGCTGACGCATCCGGTTTAACGGCTGCCCAGAAAAAGGAATATACAGACATTGCTGGCGATGCTAAGGAACATGCTGAGCATATCGGAGACAACGCAGGAAAAATAGCCCATCAACGTGAACATTTTGCCATACTAAGTAAGGACATCAATGATTTAATAAAACTTTTGGGTTCAAATAAAAAATTATATCAGGACCATTGTCCAATGTATGACGACGGTAAAGGCGCTATTTGGATCAGCGAATCCAAAGAAATCAAAAATCCATATTATGGCTCTAAGATGCTTACTTGTGGTAGTGTGAAAAAAACGTTATAAAATGAAAAGGAAATTAAAAAAAGTAGGCATTGCTCTTTTTTTGGTATTGATAGCAATACAATTCTATCAGCCTGCTCTGAATCAAAATCCGGGGCAGGATTATACAAATGATTTTCTTATTACAACCAATGCGCCAAGCAATATTTCAAAACTAATCAAGACATCTTGTTACGATTGCCACAGCAATAACACCGAGTACTTGTGGTATGATTACGTTCAACCCGCCAGAATGTTTGTAGAGTCACATATTAAGGAGGGGAAAGAAGAATTAAACTTTAACGAGTTTGGCAGTTATTCCAATCGAAAGCAGCAAAGCAAATTAGAAGCGATAAGTAAGCAAATTAAATCAGGTGAGATGCCTTTGAGCTCCTATACAATATTACATCACAATGCAGTACTTAATGAAACCCAGAAACAAGAAATAATTACCTGGATTAATTCAATAAATGAAAGCAACAGTTTATCGGAAGATTAAGAACGCTGTTATCTTTTGAATATGTGATATATATCATAATATAAAAGAAATGAATTGATTAACTTTATTTTAAAGAAAGAAAAAGGCAAAAAATGGTAGAAAAACTAATTACATTCTCACTTAGAAACAGAGCCATTGTGCTACTGGTTTCGGCTTGTTTATTTGCTTGGGGAATCTATAGCGTCAGACAAAATCCTATAGATGCCATCCCTGATTTATCCGAAAATCAGGTTATTGTATTTACCGAGTGGATGGGTAGAAGCCCACAGGTAATCGAAGCGCAAGTAACTTATCCTTTGGTTTCTAATCTTCAAGGGATACCAAAAGTTAAAAATATACGGGGAGCCTCCATGTTTGGGATGAGCTTTGTCTATATCATTTTTGAAGACAATGTAGATACCTACTGGGCAAGAACCCGTGTGTTGGAACGATTAAATTATGCCCAACGTTTACTTCCACAAAATGTTGTTCCAACCTTAGGACCAGATGGTACAGGTGTTGGCCATATTTTTTGGTATCATTTGGAAGCTAACGGAATGGATCTTGGGGAACAACGTGCCTTACAGGATTGGTATGTGAAATTTGCACTGCAAACTGTTCCCGGTGTAGCAGAAGTTGCTTCATTCGGAGGTTTTGAAAAGCAATATCAATTGGTTTTAGATCCACTAAAAATGCAGTATTATAATGTCAGTATGATGGAAGTAATGAATGATGTTAAGGCTAATAACAATGATGTAGGCGGCCGAAAGTTTGAAATGAGTAATATGTCTTATATCATTAGAGGTTTAGGCTACATAAAGAACAGTAAAGATGTCGAGGATATTTCGATTAAAAATTACAATTCTATCCCTGTGAAGGTAAAAGACATAGGTTCAGTACAAATGGGTGGTGATTTACGCCTTGGAATTTTTGACCAAAACGGAACTGGGGAAGTCGTAGGCGGTATAGTGGTAATGCGTTACGGCGAAAATGCTGATAAAGTCATCAAAGCGGTTAAAGCAAAGATGAAAGAAGTTGAAAAAGGATTGCCCGAAGGAGTGAAATTTAAAACTTCCTATGACAGAAGCGAGTTAATCGAAAAAGCTATTGAATCTGTCAAGGGAACACTTATAGAAGAAATGATAGCAGTTTCACTCGTTATCTTAATTTTTCTGTTCCATTGGAGAAGCGCCCTTATAATCTTAATTCAACTTCCTATATCCGTAGCAATTGGCTTCATATTGCTTGAAGCATTTGGTATTTCATCTAATATTATGTCATTAACCGGTATTGCACTCGCTATTGGAGTTGTTGTGGATGATGGAATTGTAATGGTTGAAAACGCCTACAGGACAATCTCAGAGAAACAAGAAGAAATGATTGATAACAAGTAAATTGGTATGATGATAGAAAAAATTAAAAATTTATTTAAAAAGGAACACGACCCTTTATCCTCTGATGAAAAACTTCAACTAATTGAAAAATCATCAAAGTTAGTAGGACCGGGTGTTTTTTACTCAACACTGATCGTAATTGCGTCTTTTCTACCGGTTTTTTTACTCACAGGTATGGAAGGAAAATTATTTAGTCCCTTGGCTTGGACAAAATCATTCATTCTAATCGTTGATGCTTTTTTAGCCATTACACTCACACCGGTGCTTATAAGCTTTTTATTAAAAGGTAAACTTCGTCCTGAGAATAAAAACCCAATCAATAAAAAACTGGAAAGTGTATACACTCCTATTTTGGTTTTTTGTTTGAAATGGAGGAAAACGGTTTTAGGAATTAATGTAGTAGCTTTACTAATCGGTTTAGTCATGTTTACTCGTTTAGGTTCCGAGTTTATGCCACCATTGGATGAAGGTTCAGTACTTTTCATGCCGGTTACCTTGCCCGATGTTTCAAACTCGGAAGTAAAAAGAATATTGCAGGTTCAAGACAAACTAATAAAATCAATTCCCGAAGTAGACCATGTGTTAGGAAAAGCCGGTAGAGCAAATACAGCTACAGATAACAGCCCTATCAGCATGATTGAAACCATCATTTTATTAAAACCTCAAAGTGAATGGAGAGAAGGAAAAACGAAGAATGACATCATTACCGAAATAAACAATAAACTTCAAATTCCTGGAGTAACCAACGGCTTTACACAACCTATCATTAACAGAATAAACATGCTTTCTACCGGTATCCGAACCGATGTTGGGATTAAGGTTTACGGAGAAAGTTTAGATACTATTAATGCACTATCTCAAAAAATCAAAAAAGCACTCGAAGGTACTTCGGGTGTAAAAGATTTATATGCAGAGCCAATAACTGGTGGAAGGTACATTGACATTGAGCCAAAGAGGGAGCTTTTGGGCAGATACGGCCTTTCAATTGACGATATTAATGCAGTTGTTGAAGCAGCTATCGGAGGAATGAAACTGACAACTACAATTGAAGGACGACAACGCTTCTCTGTAAATGCAAGATATGCACAAGAATATAGAAACAGTATTGATGCACTGAAAAAATTGCAAGTCCAAACGATGCAATATGGCCCAATTCCGTTAGAAACCATTGCAGAGGTAAAAATAAGCGATGGGCCGCCTATGATAAATAGCGAAAATGCCATGCTTCGGGGAAGTGTGCTGTTTAATGTACGTGATCGAGATTTAGGTAGTACTGTGAAAGAAGCTCAGAAAAAATTAAATTCAATGATGTCTAAAATGCCAAAAGGATATTACATTGAATGGAGTGGCCAGTGGGAAAATCAGTTGAGAGCCAATAAAACGCTAAGCATGATACTACCAATTGTGGTGATAATTATCTTCCTTATTTTATATTTTACTTACCACTCCATGAAAGAATCCCTCATTACAATGATAACAGTGCCTTTTGCTTTAATCGGTGGTGTTTTTATGGTCTATTTCTACGGAATCAATTTGTCAGTAGCAGTGGCTGTAGGTTTTATTGCATTGTTTGGAATGGCTATAGAGACAGCAATGTTAATGACCATTTATTTGAATGAATCTATGAACAAAATGGTTGAGAAATACGGAAATAGCAAAGAGGTTATCACCGAAGAAATATTGAGACAATATATTATTGATGGATCAGCCAAAAGGTTGCGACCAAAACTAATGACGGTTTCTGTTTCTTTATTTGGTCTTATTCCGATACTTTGGGCAACAGGTACAGGTGCCGATGTAATGTTACCTATCACAGTTCCTCTTATTGGTGGGACAATTACTTCTACAATTTATGTATTATTAGTAACTCCTATTGTTTTTGAAATGGTGAAACTTCACGAATTAAAAACTAAAGGCAAAATAGAACTTATAGATGTTAAAGAATAAATATTATATCGTTATAAGCTTTTTGATTTTAAGCTTTACAATTGCTAATGCACAGATTGTTTCACTGGATAATATCTTGAGCACAATCAAAACCGATAATCCGCAGCTAAAAATGTATGATGCCGATATCCAAAGTATGGATGCTGCTGCAAAAGGGGCTAAAAGCTGGATGGCACCTCAAGTAGAAACCGGTTTTTTTATGACGCCCTACAATACCAAAATGTGGAAAGCAGATGATATGAGTCCTGGCATGGGCAGTTATATGATTGGAGTCTCACAAATGATTCCCAATTCAAAAAAACAAAATGCCGAATACAAGTATATGAACGCAATGTCATCTGTTGAAAAAGAAAACAAAAATTACACTTTAAATCAGCTTTATGCTATAGCCAAGACAAATTATTATCAATGGCTTGTACTAAACAAAAAAGTCAAAGTGGCCAATGATAACTTACTACTCTTAAAATACATGATAAAAAGCATGGAAATAAGATACCAGTACAATATGGATAAACTCCCCACTTATTATAAAGCAAAATCTCAATATAATGAGTTAGAAAGTATGATTATAATGCTTCAGAATGATATTTCACAAAAAAGAATTATGCTCAACACTCTAATGTCAAGAGATAAAAATATGGTGTTTGAAATTGAAGAAGCATTCGAACTAAAGGAATACAATTCACAACTATTGGACACCTCATCAATTTCCAAAAACAGAAGTGATATAAATGCCATCAAAAGAACCATGGAAGTAAACCAACTGAAAATTGATGCAGAAAAATCAAAATTTCTACCCGAATTTGGAGTTAAATATGACCACATGTTTGCTTTTGGACAACAGCCACAGCAATTCTCACTAATGGGCATGATGACTATCCCCATGCCTTGGTCAACAAAAATGAACAAAGCCAATATCAGTAGCTTTCAAATTAAAAATGAAAGTCTCAATTGGCAAAAACAAATGATTTTAAATGAAACAGTTGGAATGATTTCGGGCATGAATACAGAGCTTTCTAACCTCAATAAACAATACAATATCTCCGAAAAAAGCATCATCCCTTCATTGCGCAAAAATTATGATACCGCCGTTTTGGCTTGGCAAAATAACACTGGTGATTTGTTCATTGTCTTAGACGCATGGGAAGCTTTGAACATGGCCCAAATGGACGCTCTCGACAAATTGCAGTCCATACTAAACACTCAGGTCGAAATCGAAAAACAACTCGAAATTAAGTAACTATGAATAAGTATATAAAATATGGTTTGATTCTAGGTATAATAGCAATAATCGGTTCTGCTATTTATTTCTATGTCATAAAACCTGAAGTACATGACGCAAGCTCTCATCAAAACGTTGTCTATACCTGTTCAATGCATCCGCAAATTATTAGAGATAAACCTGGAAACTGCCCTATTTGCGGAATGACTTTAGTAAAAAAAGTAATTGACAATCATGCTATTGAAGATTATAATATTGAAAATGTCATCAAGCCAACAGATAACTTTGTAGTGGGTAAATTTCAAACTATAACAGCAATAGATTCAACTTTAAGTGGTGAAATCAATCTTCCTGGCACTGTCGCTTATGACCCAAATTCAGCGGTAAATATTGCAGCAAAAATAAGTGGCCGAATTGAAAAAATATATGTGAATTTTAAATACCAACGAATTAATAAAGGACAAAAATTATTTGATTTATATAGCCCTGAACTTTTAACTGAGCAAGAAAACTTTATTTATTTACTTTCAAATGATATTGATAACAGCTCAATTATTGAGGCATCAAAACAAAAGTTGTTGCTTTACGGTATGACTCAAAATCAAATAAGTGCTTTAGCTAATTCAAAAAAAGCCAATCCTAAAATAGCCATTTACAGTCCTTCTAATGGAATTGTCATAGGGTCAGAAACAATGGTTACTCCATCAAATTCTGCAATGCAAAGTATGAATAACAGTACTGAAAAACTTGAGTTAAAAGAAGGAAACTATGTCAAAAAAGGAGAAGTTGTGTTTAAATTAGTAAATACTGATAAAGTTTGGGGAGTATTCAACATTACTCAGGAAAGCAGCAGTTTTATTGAAGTCAATCAAGCCATTAAAATAACTTCTGAACTCAATGCTGAAGAATCAATAGAAGCGAAAATAAATTTTATTGAAACACAATTTAATGCTACCGACAAAACCAATAGAATTAGGGTTTATTTAAACAACAATACACTCAAATTGCCGATAGGTTTGAGATTGCAAGGTATTATAAAAACACGGTCAATTAGCGGTCTTTGGATACAAAAAAACGCATTGGTAAGTACAGGTAATAAAAAAATTGTTTTTGTTAAATCTCACAATGGTTTTAAAGCAACACCGGTAAAAACAGGGTTTGAACTGAACGGTTATATTCAAATCATTAAAGGTATTTCTGTTAGTGATACTATTGCAAAAAATGCACAATATTTAATCGATAGCGAAAGCTTTATTAAAACGGAGTAAGTATGAAAAATTTAAATCAAATAGGCATCTTTTTATTGCTTTCCCTAATATTTACAGCTTGTAATTCTTCTAAAAAAGAAGACCATTCTCAGCATGAGAATAAAAAAGAAGACCACTCTCAACATGATAAAAATAAAGAAACTACTTTTTATACATGTTCTATGGATCCTCAAGTAAAAGAAGATAAACCCGGCAAGTGTCCTATTTGCCACATGGAGTTAACACCCATAAAACAGGATGATAGTGAGGTTAACCAAATAAGTTTAAGTAAACAACAAATTCAACTTGGTAATATCACAACTCAAGTTATAGGACAAACACAAAACAATTTAGAACAAAACTACACAGGTGTTTTAACATTCAATCAAGAAAAATCTAAAACCTTTTCTTCAAAAGCAATGGGCAGAATTGAAAAATTGTATTTCAAATCTACGGGTGATTACCTATCCAAGAACAAGCCAATATATCAATTGTACAGTGAAGATATTGCAATAGCAAAACAAGACTATTATACTGCCTTTAAACAATTGGAGATGCCCGGTGATTTTGGAAAAAATGCAAAAAACATAATGAATGCGGCCAAACAAAAGCTTCTCTTCTATGGTTTGTCCAACACTCAAATTGAGAATATAAAAAGCAACAAAGATGTTTCGCCCTATACCACATTTTACAGCACTGTCGGTGGTACAATTTCTGAAATAACTGCCGTTGAAGGGAGTTATGTCATGGAAGGAACTCCAATAATTAAAGTAACCGATTTAAGTAAACTTTGGCTCGAAACACAAGTAAATATCAACTATTTCAATAGTCTTAAAATAGGTCAAAATGCTACCATAACTTTTGCCGATTTTCCCGATAAATCTATAAGTGCTAAAGTCTCATTTATCAATCCTGAAATAAACCCGGAAACCCGTTTACTATTGATTCGATTTGAAGTCCCAAATCAAAATCTAATCTTAAAACCGGGAATGCAGGCCATTGCAAAATTGATGATTTCCGGCGGTAAAGGAATCTACATTCCTACCGATGCAGTAATTAGAGAACAAAACGCATCCTACATCTGGGTAGAAAAAAAACCGGGAGTTTATGAAAATCTAATGGTAGAAACAGGAATTGAAACCAATGGACTGATAGAAATCAAAACAAAAATTGCCAATGATCAAAAAGTAGTGATAACAGGAGCCTATGCCATCAATAGCGAATATAAATTCCGCAAAGGCAGCGACCCGATGGAAGGCATGAAAATGTAATTTAAACAGTAAGGATGAACAATTTTAATCAAATAATACAGCAATACAAAAACGATTCAGAAAGTGTTTATAATACTTGGTTTGTGGATAATGACCAACGGTTAAAAGCGTTCAGAACTATCCGTCGAGGCATTATTCAGGTTGTTGAAGATATAAAAAACAAATCATTTCCAAATGATTTTAAAAACAGCAGCTTAGAATTTGTGCTCAATTGTATTGCCGAGCAAAAACAGGTATTTGTAGGGGTTTCACATCCTTTTTATTGGAAACCAAAACTCCGAATTCCTGACATCTATGAAAATCAAACCAATAAAATTGCTTTTGGCCAATTCTTGGAAAATTGCATTAATGCAAAAAACGAAGAACAGGTGCTTAGGGAAATTGTAAAACTCGACGAACTTAAAATTAAGGGACTTGGTCCGGCCGTTGCCAGTATTTTGTATTTCTTGCACCCAACCTGGTTTCCGCCTTTCAACACGGCAATTGTAAACGGTTTTAATTTCTTGTTCAAGGACAAAAAAAAACTCGGAAGCTGGAGTGAATACTTAAAAATTAGAGAGACATTACTGGAAACAAATTCCAAATTCAAATCGGAACTGTCCAATGATTTAGGTGCAATCGCAGGCTTGTGTTTTGAAATTGGCACTCAAAAAATGCTCATAGGAAATGATGACTATTTGAGTGAAGAAGAGCGTTATAAATTTGAAAAAAACATAGTAAAACGCCAAAAAGAAATTATAGAAGAAAAAAAGGAAGATAATCTGCATAGTGAGATGCAATACCATTTATTGAAAATTGGAGCGTCATTAGGATTCGATGTTACCCCGGCAAGTAATGATAAAAGCAAAGCCTTCAATGGTCAAAGTTTTTCTTTTATGGCTATAAATAAATTTCCTGAATTGCCCTGTGATAAAGACACGCAAAACACCATTAAACTCATAGATGTATTATGGTTTGAAAAAGGAACAAACAATATTATTGGGGCATTTGAAGTTGAAAAAAGCACCAGTATTTACTCAGGTATTTTACGCCTTTCCGACCTTTATTTCAGTATTTCTGATGGTGATGAAGTTTTTTATATCATAATCCCTGACAATCGCGAAAAAGATGTTATTCAACAACTTAACAGACCTGTTATAAAAAATTCAAAAATGAATATTAAGTACATCCTTTTTTCAGAATTAAGGGCCAATTGTGATGCAATTTGCAAATTCGGCTCAGACCATTCAATAATGGATAAAATCGCTAAATCAATTTAAACATTATCATATGAAACTGTACATTAAAAATATGGTTTGCAGCCGCTGCAAGATGGTAGTGAAATCTGTATTTGAAAATATGGGCATTAATCCTATTGCAGTTGAATTGGGTGAAGTCGAATTGAAAAATGATATTGATGAAAGTCAAAAAAACGAATTGCTAAAAAATCTTCGTGCTGTTGGCTTTGATTTGATTGATGACAGGAAAAGTAAAACAATCGATAAGATTAAAACATTGATTATTGATTTGGTTCAAAATAAAAACAATCATTTAAAAACAAATCTATCCGAGTTTCTATTCCAAGAGCTACACCAAGACTATAATACCTTGAGCAACCTCTTTTCCGAAGTAGAAAACACAACAATTGAAAAATACTTCATTAATCTGAAATTGAGAAAGTAAAAGAGTTGATCATCTATGATGAATTATCCCTAAGCCAAATAGCTTACTCTTTAAACTATAGTAGCGTTTCACATTTAAGTAATCAATTCAAAAAAGTAACCGGCTTTTCACCAACACACTTTAAGAATATAAAAACCATTAAACGAAAGCAAATCGAAGACTTATAAATCTTGCAAATCAAACCCAAAATTTTGCAAATACAAAAAGCAGTTATGATAGAAATTTGTATTAAAATAATATAAAAAATGATACATACTTACAGCATTACCGGAATGACTTGCGATGGTTGTCGCTCTAAAGTCGAGAAAGCATTGAATACTATTGATGGTATTGAAGCAAAAGTTTCATTAAGCCCACCAGTGGCCATAATTACTATGGACAAACACATTCCAACATCAAAGTTGCAGGAAGCACTGACGACTGTTGGAAAATACACCATAGAAATGAGCAATGATAAAACTACAGAAGATACTACAACTAATGAATCCGCTGCAAAGTCATGTTGTTCTACTCATGAGCATAATTATAAAAAAGAGGCTGTTATACCAACCAACGCCGCTGGTAAATATTATTGCCCAATGCATTGCGAAGGCGAAAAAGTCTATGACAAAGCGGGCGATTGTCCTGTGTGTGGAATGGATCTAGTCAAAGCACCTGAACTAACCGTAAACAAGACACTATATACTTGTCCAATGCATCCCGAAGTAATTAGTGAAACTCCGGGTTCCTGTCCTATATGCGGTATGGATTTAGTACCAATGGAACCAAGCGAAAGCGAAGACCAAAGGACTTATAAAGATTTGGTTAAGAAAATGAAAATAGCAGTTGTGTTTACAGTTCCCATTTTCGCCATTGCCATGATTGAAATGGCACACAATAATCCTTTATTGCAACTAATGGATGCGGACAAATGGAACTGGGTACAGCTTATTTTATCTCTTCCTGTTGTTTTTTATGCCTGTTGGGTATTTTTTGTCCGCGCCTGGAAATCAATTATTACTTGGAATCTGAATATGTTCACACTCATCGGAATTGGAACGGGAGTGGCATTTTTATTTAGTTTAGTCGGAATGTTTTTTCCGGATATTTTTCCAAGTGAATTCAAAACAGAACACGGAACTGTATTATTATACTTTGAAGCAACAACAGTTATTCTGACTTTAGTTTTGTTAGGACAATTACTCGAAGCAAGGGCACACAGCCAAACCAGCGGAGCTATCAAAGAATTATTAAAACTTGCGCCAACTGAAGCTACTTTGGTTATTGATGGCGGTGATAAAGTAATATCAATCCACGACATCAAAAAAGGCGATTTATTGAGAGTAAAACCCGGAGATAAAATTCCTGTTGACGGTAAAATAACCGATGGGGAAAGCAGTATAGATGAAGCCATGATTACTGGTGAGCCAATACCGGTTGATAAAAAGAAAGGCGATAACGTAATTTCCGGAACAATAAACGGAAACAAATCATTTGTGATGATAGCCGAAAAAGTAGGTTCCGAAACCTTGCTATCTCAAATCGTGCAAATGGTAAATGATGCCAGTCGTTCACGAGCTCCAATTCAGAAATTAGCAGATAGTATCTCCAAGTACTTTGTGCCAATTGTGGTCATTATATCGGCAATAACCTTTTTTGTTTGGGCAAAATTTGGTCCCGAACCAGCATTGGTGTATGGCTTTATAAATGCTATTGCTGTATTAATTATAGCCTGTCCTTGTGCTCTGGGTCTGGCAACTCCCATGTC
Source organism: Flavobacterium macrobrachii (assembly GCF_014486675.1). Classification (GTDB taxonomy): domain Bacteria; phylum Bacteroidota; class Bacteroidia; order Flavobacteriales; family Flavobacteriaceae; genus Flavobacterium; species Flavobacterium macrobrachii. The sequence continues at coordinate 6,503 of NZ_JACTAC010000034.1, read as the reverse complement.
AGTAATGGTTGGTGTTGGCAAAGGAGCACAATCAGGCGTTTTGATAAAGAATGCTGAGGCTTTAGAGAACATGAATAAGGTTAATGTTTTAATTACCGATAAAACAGGAACCATCACCGAAGGAAAACCATCTGTCGAAAAAATTTATGCATCCAATAACAACGATAGTGACTTATTGCAAAGCATTGCTTCCTTAAACCAATATAGTGAACATCCATTGGCACAAGCTGTGGTAATTTATGCCAAAACAAAATCCATTTCTTTAATCGAAGTAAAAGATTTTGAAGCCGTTGCCGGAAAAGGAGTTACAGGAACAGTTGCTGGTAAAAAAGTAGCATTAGGTAATAAAAAACTAATGGAACAAGTTAAAGCAACAGTTTCTGACGATTTAGAGAACAAAATCATTATTGAACAAAAATTAGGAAAAACAGTCTCTTACATTGCCGTTGATAACATAGCTGTTGGTTTTGTATCTATAACAGATGCTATTAAAACTTCTAGCAAAGAAGCCATAAAAGAATTAATGAGCCAGGGTGTCGAAGTAATCATGATGACTGGTGACAATGTCAATACAGCTAAAGCAGTTGCTGATGAATTGGGATTAAAAACCTATAAAGCTGGATGCTTACCCGAAGACAAACTCAAAGAAATTAAAAAATTGCAGGCAGAAGGCAAAATTGTAGCCATGGCTGGCGATGGTATAAATGATGCGCCGGCATTGGCACAAGCCAACATTGGAATAGCAATGGGAACAGGAACAGATGTCGCTATTGAAAGTGCCAAAATAACTCTGGTCAAAGGCGATTTACAGGGTATCGTAAAAGCCAAGAATTTAAGCCATGCTGTTATGAGAAATATTAAACAAAATCTATTTTTTGCCTTTTTCTATAATGTACTTGGTGTCCCAATTGCAGCTGGTGTGTTATATCCGGTTTTCGGAATTTTACTATCTCCTATGATTGCAGCTTTGGCAATGTCTTTCAGCTCCGTATCTGTTATTATCAATGCCTTGAGACTAAGAGGTTTAAAACTATAATAATTAACGATAACACGAATGAAACTAAAAAATAACATAGATAAATTAGGAACAATCGGGATGTTCTTTACAGCATTGCTTTCGCCTTGCTGTTTCCCTCTTTTTGCATTTGTAGCATCTGCTTTAGGTTTAGGTAGTTTTGAACTTTTTGGAGGTTGGACAATGTGGATTTTTCAAGGGATGGTCCTATTATCTTTAGTTGGCTTTTTTCTTTCCTATCGCCTGCATAGATGCCTATATCATTTGTTGATAGCTATTCCAAGTACAATAATCATTTTTTACAGCTATTACTTTTGTAATAATGATTATCAGTCCTATTTTTTATATACTGGTATGTTCGGGCTTCTTATCGCTACAATAGTCAATTATCATAGAAACAAACTTCACTATGGCTGTAATACTTGCACGATGTACAACGGTAAATCAGTAGAACTGAAATCAAAAATAACATGTCCACATTGCGGTCACAAAAAAGAAGAAATGATGCCTACTGATGCTTGTCAATTCTTCTATGAATGCGAAAACTGTAAAAAAATAGTGAAACCTAAACAAGGTGATTGTTGTGTTTATTGCAGCTATGGCACTGTAAAATGTCCACCTATTCAATCAGGTGAAAAGTGCTGCTAAAAATAGTACAGGGCAGCATGCGGAAGCTAACAAAATGAAAGCTAAGCTTAAAGAATTAGATTAATATTCCAACATATTTAAAAATTAAAATAAATGAAAAAAAACATCCTATTAAGCTTTATGCTTTTGCAATCTGTAATACTGTCAGCACAAGACAAAGTTCAAATTAGAGTAACTGCAGCTAGCCCTGCAGCATCGTATGAGCAAGAAGTGGGTAGCGCAAAAATAAAAATTTCATATAGCAGACCTTTAGTCAGAGGACGAAAAATATTTGGGGAGTTAGTACCATTTGATAAACTTTGGCGAACAGGGGCAAGTGATTGTACTGTAATAACTACTTCCGAAGATATTTCATTTGGCAACAATGTATTAAAAACAGGTAGTTACTCAATATTCACAATTCCTTCAATCAATGAGTGGACTATAATTATCAACACAGATACTACTTTACATGGCGAAACCGGCTATGATGAAAAAAAGGATGTGATGCGTTTCAAAGTTCCTGTCGAAAAAAGCTCTAACTTCTATGAAACATTTACAATTGAATTAAATGACATCAATAGCAAAGGAGAAGCATTTCTAAAAATATTTTGGGAAAACACTATGGTCAAAATACCAATTAAAAGTAAAGAAGACGATACAATAGTAGCATTGATAGACCAACATATTATTAAAGGAAAAACTCAGGATGCTACTTTATTATTTCAGGCTGCTAATTATTATTACAGTACCAATAGAGATTTTAAACGAGCGATTGAATGGCTTTTAGAAGCAGAAAAATTAAAACCTGAAAATTTCTATTATCCAAATCTAACGCAAAAAATAGCATCCGAATTAAAGGATTATACCACTGCAATCGCAGCAGCAAAAAGAGCAATTACATTAGCCGATAAAGAGAAAATGAAAAAAAACATTGAAATATTGAATAATAAAATTATTGATTGGGAATTGCTGTTAAAAAAATAATATTTTAAAATCAAAATTAAAAAAAACACCTTTAAAATGGATATACAAAACATTCTTTCAAAAAAGATATTGCCGATAGTAGTACTGCTTTTGGCTACACAAACGCTATTTTCTCAAAACATCGTTCGCTACGATTTATACGTTCGAGATACTATTGTAAATTATTCCGGAAAAGAAAAAAGAGCCATTGCTGTTAATGGTCAAATTCCTATGCCTACGTTGACATTTACTGAAGGAGACATTGCTGAAGTTTATGTACACAACGAATTAAATGAGGACACTTCTTTACATTGGCACGGACTATTTTTGCCTAATAAAGAAGATGGTGTACCTAATTTAACACAAATGCCAATCAAACCTGGTACTACTCATAAATACACTTTTCCAATCATACAAAACGGAACACATTGGTATCATAGTCATTCTGGCTTACAAGAACAAATCGGAATGTATGGAATGTTCATCATGAATAAAAAACAAAATGATAAAACATTCCGAAAAGGAATTGATGATTTACCAACTGTTCCAGTTATTTTAAGTGAATGGACTGATTTAAAACCAGAAAACGTTCATAGAATGTTACACAATGCAACCGATTGGTTCGCCATCAAAAAAGGTACTACCCAAAGTTATGCAGAAGCTATAAAGCAAGGTCATTTCAAAACAAAAATTGCCAACGAGTGGAAGCGCATGAACGCAATGGATGTGAGCGATGTGTATTATGAAAAGTTTCTTATTAATGGTAAAAATGAAAATCAATTATCACAATTCAAAGGCGGTGATAAAGTTCGATTGCGAATAGCTAATGGCGGTGCTTCATCTTATTTTTGGCTAACTTATGCTGGAGGAAAGATTACTGTAGTTGCCAGTGATGGTAACGATGTTGAACCAGTTGAAGTAGATCGATTATTAATTGCGGTATCAGAAACCTATGATGTTATAGTTACAATTCCAGCCGATAATACTTCCTACGAATTTTTAGCAACTCCAGAAGATAGAACTAAATCAACTTCATTATACATTGGCAATGGCATCAAACAATTAATTGCTCCTTTACCTAAATTAAAATATTTTGAAGGTATGAAAATGATGAATGGCATGATGAAAATGAACGGCGACTTGGACGATATGGGAATGAGTATGTCCTTAAACCAAATGGATATGAATGTAGTAATGTATCCAGAAATAACTGGTGCTACAAATGCAAAAAACAAAGAAAATGAGAGTAGTATGGAAATGAAAAATGACCATTCCAACCATAATCAAAATCAATACAATGCCAATAAGCTATCTAGTATTACAACACTCAACTATGCAATGCTAAAAGCAACTGATAAAACGACATTACCCAAAGATGCACCAGTAAAAGAACTTCGTTTTGAGCTTACAGGAAATATGAACCGATACGTTTGGAGTTTAGACAATAAAGTAGTTTCTGAAACCGATAAAATACTTATAAAAAAAGGAGAAAATATTAGAATTACGCTTTACAACGGTTCCATGATGCGTCATCCAATGCACTTGCATGGTCATGATTTCAGAATTATTAATGGTCAAGAAGAGTTTGCGCCTTTAAAAAATGTAATGGATCTAATGCCAATGGAAACAAATATTATTGAATTCAATGCAAATGTTGAAGGCGATTGGTTTTTTCATTGTCATATTTTATACCACATGATGGCAGGTATGGGAAGAGTTTTTACCTACGAAAACCAAGCTCCAAATCCACTTATTCCAAATCCCAAATTAGCACAAAGAAAATTATTTGCCGATGATAGAGCTTTTCACATTATGGCTGAAAATGATTTTGCTACCAATGGAAATGATGGAATGGCGATGATCCAAAATACACGTTGGAGTTTAGGAGCAGAATGGCGATTAGGGTATAATGATATGCACGGCTATGAAGCAGAATTCCACTTAGGAAGATACATAGGAAAAATGCAGTGGTTAATGCCTTTCATTGGTTTCGATTGGCGTTACAGAAAAATGAACGGAGAAATCGAAAAAAATATTTTTGGACAAGAAAACACCAAAGATAAAAGAGCCGTTTTAAGTGCAGGAGTTAATTACACACTACCAATGTTAGTAATTGCACAAGCCGAAGTTTTTCAAGATGGAAACGTAAGATTACAATTAATGCGTGAAGACATTCCAATTTCTAAACGATTAAGAATGGGTTTTATGGTTAATACAGATACAGAATTCATGCTCGATGCTCGTTATATTTTAAAAAGAAATGTAAGTCTAAGAACGCATTACGATAGTGATATGGGATTTGGATTTGGATTGAATTTGAATTACTAAAAATAGAAAAACTTTCATTAATCATTATCTTTGTGAAAAATAGTAATAATGGGAAATAATAAATCACATTGGGAAAATGTTTTTGCAACTAAAAATCCTAGCGAAGTAAGTTGGACACAAAAATATCCAAAAACATCAATAGATTATTTAGAAAATCTGAACCTATCTATAGACGCCAATATAATTGATGTTGGTGGTGGCGACAGCAATTTAGTGGATGCTTTATTAGAAAATGGATATAAAAATATTTGGGTTTTAGATATCTCTGAATTTGCTTTAGAAAGAGCAAAAAAACGATTAGGAGAAAAAGCAAATAAAGTGCATTGGATTGTTTCCGACATTACGCAATTCAGTACAGATATTAAATTTGATTTTTGGCACGATAGAGCTGTTTTTCATTTTTTGACAGAACAAGAAAATATTGATAAATATGTTACTTTAGTTAATAATTCTATAACTGAAAATGGAAATTTTCTATTGGGAACTTTTTCAGAAAAAGGTCCACTCAAATGCAGTGGTTTAGAAATAAAACAATATTCTGAAAATACTATGAAACATACTTTAAGTGAAAATTTTGAAGCTGTAAAATGTTTTACAGAAAATCATACTACACCATTTGATACAATACAAAATTTTCAGTTTTGTGGTTTTAAAAAAATATAAAATAAGTATTACTTAGAGAAAATGTTTTATAAATCAGCAATCATTTTTTACCATTATCTCATTCAGCTGCACAAAAATTGCTCCTAGTCCAAGTATTCCTAGCATCAATTCTTTGTTTGCTTCATTTCACTAATTTCATTTATAAATAACGAGAACGTACTTTTTCGTTTAGTGGTAAATTGACGTTTTAGGTTTTCAGTTGCCACTCCTTAGCCAACGCTCCAAAAAAAATTACTGGCACAGTTTTTAGAAAAAACACGTACACTTCGTGACTTGCGCCAGTAATTTTTTTTCCCAAGCTGTGTTACATAATTGAGTATTATAGTTCATCACAAAGCGTTGTTATTGTTTTTTTGGTTTTTGCAATGAAGCTATAATATCAACTATGTAAAACAGCCGCACAGCCAACGCGCTTGCCAGTGGCTCCAGGACAACATTTTTTGTAGCTAGAACATTGGTTTGATATATTCAACTAAGGTGTGCTACAAAAAATACCGTCCTTCTCCACTGTCTTAGAGAACATTTGCTATTTCATAGGATATTTTCGGTCACCATTGCTTTTATGAACGTTCTCTATAACTGTCTTTATCAACTTTGCGATTAAATAGGTAGTGTTTTCGTTGCTTTTGTGAGTAAAGAAAATGACTTAGTTATACTATTTTGCCTTTGGTTAAAGTCATTTTCTTTACCCACAAAACCAAAAATGCCAGCAAGAGTATCTTGTTTCATTTGCCAGAACATCCACAATCATTGTTTTCACGATAGCTTAATGCTATATCATTTCAAAAGAACCAATCTCTTATTCCGAATTACAATTCACTTTTACGGTAGCATCAAGCTATCATAAAAACAATCACAACCTCTACAGTAGCAAATAAAACAAGATACACTTGCCTGCGCTACT
>NZ_JACTAC010000033.1 GCF_014486675.1 Flavobacterium macrobrachii | reverse complement strand
TCCCCTTTTTATCCCAAATAATCACAAAAAAAACAAAAAGATTGTAGCTAAAACGGGAATATCGCTTGAAAATACTAACAAATGTATCGCTGTAAATTTTTATACTTGTGTACATTATATGTGTTTTTGTAGTATTATTTTATATTTGCCAGAATTAAGCTTGAAGATGAAAAATTATTTCGATGTTTTGTTTGCCTTTTCTTTTTGTATTTCGTTTGGGCAAAATGGAAATTTTGTAGATAAGATTGAGGTTTCCTATTTAAAAGGAAATGCTTTGCCTCATACGGAAGATATGTATCATTTGATTAATGGTCATCCGAATGGTGTGATGATTAATTTTTTGAAGAAAACGGATGGTTCGAAAGAATGGCACAAAGCATATAATTATCCGGATTTGGGTGGTTATTTTTTATATCAGAATTTTAGGAGCAGTTCGCTTGGCGAGAATTATTCGGTTGGGGCTTTGTATAACTTTTATTTCTTAAATAGGAATTTGCAGTTTAAGCTTGGACAAGGTATTGCTTTATCTACAAATCCTTATGACAAAGTTGAAAATAGTAAAAACAAAGCATTTGGAAGTAGAATTATAGCGAACACGAATGTTGGTTTGAGCTTTGACAGTCAGAATTTATTTAAAAACATTGGTTTTCATGCTGGAATTTTGTTCACGCATTATTCTAACGGAAGAGTGAAATCGCCAAACAGCGGAATAAATACTTATTTATTGAATATTGGTTTGAATTACAACCTAGACGAAAACTTTGTCCGTAAAGTTGATACGACTTTTGAGAAGAAAAATTATAAATCGCCTATACGATATAATTTTGTTTTGAGAACTGGAATTAACGAAAACCCAATCGTTGGCAGTGGTCAATTTCCTTTTTATCACATAGGTTTTTATGCCGACAAACGCATAAACCGAAAATCATCTCTTCAACTTGGTACCGAATTATTTTTAACCAAATCCATCGAAGAATACATTACCTATTATTCGGTGGCTTATCCTGAAGAAGGTATTTCTAGAAACACCGATTACAAACGTGTTGGTGTTTTTGTTGGTCACGAACTTATTATCAACCGAATTTCGCTCGAAGCCCAAATTGGTTATTACGTTTATCAACCTTTCAAAAAAGACATACCTATATATGATAGAGTTGGGATGAAATATTATTTCAGCGACAACTTCTTTGGCGGTTTTACCATCAAAACTCATTTGTTTTTAGCCGAAGCTTTAGAATTTGGAATTGGATATAGAATTTAAGCAAAAAATCATGAAAAAATTATACCTATATATAGTAGCACTTTTTTTTACCGTTTTTGCCTGCGAAAAACCAAGCGATTGCATTGAAAGTAGCGGAAAAACAGTTACCAAAGAAATTCCCGTTCAAGCTTTCAAAAAAATCAAAGTCTACAAAGGAATTGAAGTTATCATTACTGAAGGTTTGAATTATAAAGTAGAAATCGTTGCAGGAGAAAATTTCATCGACAATATCGAAATCAAGCAAAACGGGGACCAACTCATCTTTAAAGACCAAACCAGTTGCAATTGGGTTAGACAATATGGCAAAACCAAAATCCTTGTTACAACGCCAACACTCGAAGAAGTTTACTCAAAAACCGACAGAAACATCAGTTCCAATGGCATTTTAACTTTTAATGATTTGAGTTTTATTTCCTTCGACAAAGATGCTGATGGCGAAACTGGTGCAGGAACAGGCGATTTCATCCTCAACATAGACAACCAAAACCTGCAAATTCACAACAACAACGTTTCTAGATTTTTCATCACTGGAAAAACAGAAAACGCCAGTTTCAACTTCTATTTTGGCGATGGACGAATTGAAACCGAAAATTTCGAAGCTCAATTTATGCAAATCTATCACAGAGGTTCAAACGATATGATTGTAAAACCAATCCAAAAAGTCACAGGAATACTAAACAGCACAGGAAACGTTATCCTAAAAAATACTCCGCCAATAGTCGAAATAGAAGAATTATATCAAGGAAAAGTGATTTATAACTAGAAGCCAATCCTGCTTTCCGTTACAAGTTTTTTCATTTCAAGCCATTTTTGTAAGCAATAAAAAGTCCCGAAGCTTCGGGATCCCTTGGTCGCTTTTTTATAGCAACAAAAAATTGGATTTAAATTTCAAAAAGCTTTTCACTACAATCAGGGCTATAATCAGAATACTGAGAACTATTTTTTAGTTTTCTCTCTAAAAATTTCCTCAAGATTTTTACTTTTCAAACTAATTTGAAGTGTTTTCAAACCATTATCGTGAGCAAAGTCAAATAATTTCGGACGCATATCAACTTCCGTTTCAAAAGTCAATTCCCAAACATTGCCTTGTGTATTTTTGTAGTTTATTAAATCAGAAAGTTTAGCAAACAATTCTTCATTAACTGCTTTGTCAAATTCCACTTCAATCACTTGCGTAGTAACTTCAGAAACCAATTTGTCCAGCTTTTTATCAGTAACAATCTTTCCGTTATTAATTATAATCACTCGGTCACAAATCGCTTCCACTTCCTGCATAATATGTGTAGAAAGAAAAACCGTTTTGTCTTTCCCAACATTTTTAATCACGTTTCTAATTTCCACCAACTGATTTGGATCCAATCCAGTCGTTGGTTCGTCCAAAATCAAAACATCAGGATTGTGCAACAAAGCCGTTGCTAAACCAACACGCTGACGATAACCTTTAGAAAGTTGTCCAATTTTTTTATGACTTTCAGGCGATAAACCCGTCAATTCAATCACTTCCTCAATTCGAGATTTCGATACTTTGTAAACATCAGCATTAAAACCCAAATATTCACGAACATACAAATCTAAATACAACGGATTGTGTTCTGGTAAATAACCAACCGATTGCTGCACCGATTTTTGATTAACCAAAACATCGTTTCCATTAACTTCGGCTTTTCCTTCATCTGCCGTAATATATGTTGTCAAAATTTTCATCAAAGTAGATTTTCCCGCACCATTTGGACCAAGAAAACCAACAATTTCTCCTTTTTTTACCGAAAAAGAAACATTATCCAACGCTTTTTGCGCACCATAACTTTTTGAAATATTTTGAACTTCTATTGACATACCTAAATTATTTTGAGCAAATGTAATAATTAATAAAAAGATAACGAAGATTTCTACTTTTTATGATATTTACGAAAACGTTTCCGTAACTTTTTTTAATCATCAATGTAAAACCTAAACTTTATTTTTCTAAATTAGCAAAACAAAACAAGAACAATGATACAGTTTAACACATTTCATAACTATTTCTTTTATTTCTTCTTCGGACAGAAAAAGGGATTAGTATTGTGTTACGTGAAAAAATAAATTTCAAAAAACAACAGTAATATAAATCCTAACGAAAGTTGGGATTTTTTTTTGACTAAAATTAAAATTACATCATAAAGAAATTAATAAAAAAAAGCATCGCATTGCTTAATGAAACTTAATCTCTTAATAATTTAAAATAAATATGGAAACAAAAATCGCTATACAAGGAATAAAAGGTTCATTTCATCATCAGGTTGCTCAGGAATATTTTGAGCAAAAATACGATTTAGACGAATGCATGTCATTTGAAGAATTAGTAAAAAGTTTAACCGAAAACAAAACTCAAAAAGCCGTTATGGCTTTAGAAAATTCCATCGCAGGTTCAATAATTCCAAATTATGCCTTGATTGACCGAAATAATTTACACATAATTGGCGAACATTATCTCAACATTCATATGAATTTGATGGTGCTAAAAAGTCAAACAATTGAAGACATTAAAGAAGTACATTCTCATCCAATTGCCTTATTGCAATGTGCAGTTTTCTTTAGTCAATTTCCACATATCAAATTAGTCGAAAGTGGCGATACTGCCGAAACAGCTCGCAGAATTCAAGAACAAAAACTCACAGGAATTGGCGCTGTTGCTGCTCCAATTGCTGCCGAATTGTATGATTTAGAAATTCTTGCCTCAGGAATTCACACCGTTCAAAGCAACAAAACCCGATTTGTAGTTGTAAAAACGACCAATAAAGAACTTCCAAAAGAAGAAATTAATAAAGCTTCGATAAAATTTGAACTCGACGATACGCCAGGAAGTTTAGCAACCGTTCTGAACGTTATGAATAACTGCAAATTGAATTTAACCAAAATCCAATCGATGCCAATTATCGAACAACCGTTTAAATATTCATTTTTTGTTGATGTGATTTTTGAAAAGTATAAACATTATGAAAAAGCAAAAAATATTCTAGCCTTAATGACAACTCATTTTAAAGTTTTGGGCGAATACAAAAGAGGAAAACAATAACAAGGTCAAAAGTCAACTTCAACCTCAAAAAGCAACTTCAACTTCAAAAAGCAACTTCAACTTCAAAAAAACCTTTAATATTAAAATTGAACTTGATTTTTGAAATTGATATTGAAGTTGAATTTTGAAGTTAACATTAAAATTTAAAAAATATGATACAAACCGCCAACAGACTAAATAGCGTTCAGGAATACTACTTTTCACGAAAATTGAAAGAAGTTCGCCAACTCATTTCCGAAGGAAAACACGTTATCAATATGGGAATTGGAAGTCCCGATTTATCGCCAGACAAATCAGTTATTAAAGCTATTCAAAACGCCATGTTTGACGACAAAGCTCACGAATATCAAAGCTATCAAGGTTTACCCGAACTTCGAAAAGGCTTTGCAGATTTCTATTCCAAACACTTTAATGTTTCGTTAGATTACAATTTGGAAATTCTACCATTAATGGGTTCCAAAGAAGGAATTATGCACATCTCTTTGGCTTTTTTAAACGCTGGCGATAAAGTTTTAATCCCAAATCCAGGTTATCCAACCTATGCTTCCGTTACCGAATTGGTTCAGGCAAAACCTATGTATTATGATTTATCCGAAGAAAACGATTGGCAACCTAATTTTGAACTTTTGGAACAAATGGATTTATCCAATGTAAAAATTATGTGGGTTTCTTATCCGCATATGCCAACTGGTGCTAATGCAACATTGAAATTATTTGAAAAACTCATCGCTTTTGGCAAAAAACATCACATTTTAATTGTAAACGACAATCCTTATAGCTTTGTTTTAAACGAAAATCCGTTGTCAATTTTACAAATTGATGGAGCAAAAGACATTGCTTTGGAATTAAATTCTTTGTCAAAAACCTACAATATGGCTGGTTGGCGCGTTGGAATGGTTTTGGGAAATCCAAAACTAATTGATGCTATTCTAAAAGTAAAAAGCAATATGGATAGTGGCATGTTCTATGGAATTCAAAAAGGCGCAATCGAAGCATTAAAACTAAACAATAATTGGTTTATACATCAAAATGAAATTTATACAAAACGAAGAAACTTAATTTTTCAATTAGCCGAAAAACTAAATTGCACGTATAGTAAAACCGCCGTTGGAATGTTTGTTTGGGCAAAATTACCCGAAGGAATTTCAGCAGAAGAATTCATTGACAGCATTTTAATCGAAAAACACATTTTTATAACACCCGGAACCATTTTTGGTAATAATGGAAATGGATACATTCGTTTTTCGCTCTGTGTATCAGAAGAAAAAATTGAAGAAGCAATTAAAAGATTTCCCAATTAAAACCTAAAGAATTTACTAATTTTACACCCAATACAATACTATGAATATTACAACCCAAAATAAAAAATGGCTCGATGATTTTAATCTAAATCATCCATTAGTAATCGCTGGACCATGTAGCGCTGAAACTGAAGAACAAGTTTTAAAAATTGCTCACGAACTAAAAAATTCCGATGTTTCAATTTTTCGTGCCGGAATTTGGAAACCAAGAACACGTCCTGGCGGATTTGAAGGCGTTGGCGCCATTGGTTTAAAATGGTTGCAAAAAGCCAAAGCCGAAACGGGTTTATTGATGGCAATTGAAGTAGCCAATGCAGCGCATGTTCAACTGGCTTTGGAACACGAGATTGATGTACTTTGGATTGGCGCACGAACAACAGTAAATCCGTTTGCCGTTCAAGAAATTGCTGATGCTTTAAAAAATACCGACAAAATTGTTTTAGTAAAAAATCCTGTAAATCCCGATTTGGCACTTTGGATTGGTGGCGTTGAACGACTGTATAATGCTGGAATTAAAAATCTTGGCGTAATTCACAGAGGCTTTTCTACCTATGAAAAAACCAAATACAGAAACATTCCTGAATGGCAACTAGCCATCGAGCTACAAAATCGTTTTCCTGATTTGCCATTAATTTGTGATCCATCGCATATTACTGGAAAAAGAGACATGATACAAGAAGTGTCTCAACAAGCTTTGGATTTAAACTATAACGGATTAATTATTGAAACTCACATTGATCCTGACAATGCTTGGAGTGATGCAGCTCAACAAGTTACACCAACGGTTTTAAAACAAATTTTCAAAGATTTACGTATTCGAAAAGAAACCGACAATGCAGATGATTACACCAATCGTCTAACTAAATTTAGAGTTGACATTGATGAATATGATGCCAAATTATTGGAAATTTTAGGCAAACGAATGAAAGTTGCAGACAAAATTGGTGCTTTGAAAAAAGAAAAAAACGTTGCTGTACTTCAAAACAAACGTTGGAACGAAATCCTCGGAAAAATGATTTTAGACGGCGAAGAAAAAGGTTTGAGCGAAGAATTTATTCTAAAAATATTCAAAGCCATTCACCAAGAAAGCATTAGCCATCAGGAAAAAATTATAAACGGATAATTTTAACATAAAAACAATTACTAATAACATATTTTTTGTATAATTGCGCAACAATAAAAACAATCGTAATAAAATTTAAAAAAATGAAAAAAATTATTTTCATGTTAATGCTTGTGCTTGGCGTTAACACAATTAATGCTCAAGTTGATGAGATTACTAAACACAATGGAGAAGTTGTAAAAGGTAAAGTTATCAAACTTGAAGAATTTACTATCATTTTTAAATATGATGGTGAAGATGCAGAAAATACTATTAGTAAATATGCAGTAGAAAAAATTGTTTATGGAAAAAGTGGTCGTGTTGAACAAGTTACTGACAAAATTGTAATTAATGGTGAAGATGACTGGGAAAAAGTAGTTATCCTAGAAGACAAAGCATACATCGCTGGCTTGAAAAAAGGTGAAGAAGTTAGAGGAAAAACAGGACTAATCAACTTCCAAACGGGTAACACAGGTGACAAAAAAGCTGAAAAGAAATTAAAAATGGAAGCTGCAAAGCTAGGATGTCCTTTTATCTTATTAACAGCTGACAAAACTACTGTTGGAGCAAGCTCAAACACTCTTGGTGGTTCACAAGCAATTAAAAAAGGAGTTGCTTACAAATACTAATTTTTAATTTAAAATTATTTAAAAACCGTTTAATCAATTTAAACGGTTTTTTTATGTAAACTAACATGATAAATATAAAGACTTCTTGTCTCTTTTTTCTATTTTTGTAATTGATAAATTTATTAGTTATAAATAGAAATCTACTTCTAACTTCTAACTTCTAACATCTAACTTCTAACTTTTTTCATGACAGGAACAGTTTATAAATCTACCGGAAGTTTTTATTCTGTAAAAACGGAAAATAACGAGTTTTTTGAATGTCGTATCAAAGGAAAATTTCGTATGAAAGGCATCAAAAGCACTAACCCAATTGCGGTTGGTGATGTGGTAGATTTTGAACTTGACGAAACTACCGACGAAACCGTTGGACAAATTCACAACATCCACGATAGAAAAAATTACATCGTTAGAAAATCAGTTAATCTTTCCAAACAAACTCATATTATTGCATCGAATATTGACGTAGTTTTTCTTTTGATAACGATTAACAATCCACCAACAACAACCAGTTTCATTGATAGATTTCTTGTTACTGCCGAAGCTTATGGCATTGAAGCCGTTTTGGTTTTTAACAAAATTGACACTTTTGATGAAGCAATGCTCGACGAACAATTGTATCTGCAACATATCTATTCTGAAATTGGATACAAATGCCTGCGAATTTCTTCTACTGAAAAGAAAGGCATCGAGCAATTAAAAGAAATGATGATTGGAAAAACCAGTATGTTTTCTGGACATTCAGGTGTTGGAAAATCGACTTTGGTAAATGCATTGGAACCCAATTTGAATTTAAAAACCAAACATATTTCCGAACAAAGCAAGCAAGGTCAACACACTACAACTTTTGCCGAAATGTATGATTTGTCCTTTGATGCAAAAATTATTGACACACCAGGAATTAAAGGTTTTGGAATTGTTGATATGGAATCAGCAGAAATCAGCGATTATTTTCCAGAGTTTTTTAAACTAAAAGATCAATGCAAATTCAACAATTGTCTTCATAAAGAAGAACCTCATTGCGCTGTAAAAGAAGCATTAGAAAACGATAAAATTGCGTGGTCACGTTACAACAGCTATCTAAAAATTCTTGAAGGCGATGAAGAACATTACCGACAAGATGTTTACAACGATGACAGAATTGCAAGCGATGAAACAAGAAAATAATTGTGAATTGTTAATTATAAATTATTAATTGAATTCACCATTTACAACTCACAATTCACCATTACAATGAAAGCCGTTATCCAAAGAGTAACTCATTCATCAGTAACCATTAATAGCAAAATCGTTGCCGAAATCAGCAGCGGATTATTGGTTTTACTCGGAATTGAAGAAGCTGATAATCAGGAAGACATCGATTGGTTAACTTCCAAAATTGTAAATCTCAGAATTTTTGACGATGAAAATCAGGTGATGAATTTATCGCTAAAAGACATTGATGGCGAAATGATTATCGTTAGCCAATTTACGCTTCATGCCTTAACCAAAAAAGGAAATCGTCCGTCGTATATCAAAGCCGCAAAACCCGAAATTGCCATTCCATTGTATGAAAAATTCATTGCAAAAATGGAAACCGAATTAGGCAAAAAAATACAAACAGGACAATTTGGTGCCGATATGAAAGTTGCCCTTCTAAACGATGGTCCAGTTACTATAATTATTGACAGTAAAAACAAGGAATAAAAAAAGGCAAACCCAAATTTTAAGCTTACCTTTTTCAACAAAAACACAAGTATTCTTAGCCTTTTTTAACCTGTATACTATCATCAACTATAAAACCATAATCGCCCAAAACTTTTGGATTTTTAGCATATACACTTTTTAATAACTGTGCACTGTTTTGAATTATTGCTTTTATAGCTGGTAAATCATTATCTCTATCTTTATAATATCTTTCGGCTAATCGAGCGGCTTCTTCAGCATTATAATGATTTTCTTTACACGGAACAATTTTTGGCCCTTCAATTGACCAATCATAGTCTTGCTGAGCATTTAGAGGCGATGCTGCTCCATCGGAGCGGTGTTTTTCATAAATTTTATCAGCTAAATCTAATAATTCTGATACGTTTGTTGGAAGTTTTATTCTTCCTGGTGTGCGTGTTGCCATGATAAATAAATTAAAATTAATAACTACTTGATTTATACCCTATCAAAAATAATTAACTTTTGTTTTAATATTATAAAAATGTTAAAAAATTATAAATACTTTAACAAATAATTTTAAAATTTATTATTATCATAACAAAAACAACTTTTAACTATTAAAAATACTATTTAAAATAGAAAAAATATTGCTTATATTATTAAAAACATTTTTTACAATATTAAAAAAACCGTTTTTAAAATTAAAAAAGTAGTTTACAACATTAAAAACACCGTTTATAACTTTAAAAACATAAAAATTAACTTTATAAACACCGTTTTAAATATTTAAAACAGGGTATTTATCATTAAAAACATCATCTATACAATTATTTGAAATAATTTAAACTAAATCAATATCAATACTTACTTCTAAAAATACAATTATTTATATTTGTTGAAATCAAAATAGCCACAATGAAATATAAAAACATACGCGAAGAAGAACTAAAGAATAAAGTTGGAGCCGATTGGTTCAAACAATTTGACACTACCGAAATTCTTGGTAACATCGATTTTACGGTTTTTCCGCAACAAGATAATTTATTTGGACGCACACCGTTGCTTTGGGCTGAAGCCAAAACGGGTAATTTTGATGTAGCTACTATGTTTGTGCAGTTAATTTTAACCATTGGCAAAGCACGAACGTTTGATAAAACCATGCCACCAGCTTTTCTTGGTGCTTTTGATTTTAAAAAAATAGCGTTTGTACCCTATATTAACATACAAGATATTTTTTATCTAAACGATTTCAATTGGAACGTTACACCTAGTAATCATGAAACCAAAGAATTTCAATTAATTAAACAACGTATTGAAGCTACACTAAAGCAAAATACCTATGTGTATGATTATGAAAAAGACGAAAAAGAACTCAAAGCATTTATAAAAAATAATGTTGCCAAAGCTACCACAACCAATAAATTAAAGATTGATAAAAACAATTTTATACCTATTTATTTAAGATGGTTAGAAATAATAAAACCCATCATCGATGTCAATTGGGACGATTTAAAAAAAGCCAATATACTTGACAGCGATTTCTATTTAGCCGATTTATTTGTAGATGATAATAATACCCAAAACATTGACGACGATTTATCCATTCGCGACAGCTTGTTTGTTGTTTTTCAAAACCAAGGATACAAAATAGCCAAGGAAAACCTCAAGCAAATGTTTGACGCCACCATTACGCTAAAAAACAAAGACACCTATCTCCATTTTTGGAAACGCTACAAACGACCACCGCTCAAAGAATTTCAAGATTATATTATAGAACGCCGAGATTTACTAGTGCCGCAAGACATTAGGGAACGCAAAGGAGCTTTTTTTACACCACGTATTTGGGTAGAATTATCACAAAAATATTTGACTGATTATTTAGGCGAAAACTGGCAGGACGATTATTACATTTGGGATTGTGCCGCTGGTACAGGAAACCTTTTGGCTGGTCTAACCAACAAATACAACATTTACGCCAGCACACTAGACCAAGCCGATGTAAACGTAATGCACGAACGCATTGACCATGGTGCGAATTTGCTTAAAAACAACGTCTTTCAGTTTGATTTTTTAAATGATGATTTCAGCAAATTGCCACAGAGTTTGCAAGACATTATTAACGATGAAGAAAAGCGTAAAAAGTTAGTAATTTATATTAATCCACCGTATGCTGAAACAGGAAGTACAAAACATAAAGTATCAAAATCGGGTGTTTCAAATGAAACAATGATACACAAGAAATTATTTGAACAAATGAGTACATTTTCAAAAAGAGAACTTTATGTACAATTTTTAATGAGAATATATTTTGAAATTCCTAACTGTAAGATTGCAAATTTTTCAACTTTGAAAAATTTGCAATCTTCCTACTTCATCGAATTTCGTGAAATGTTTCGAGCGAAGCTCGAAAAAATTTTTGTGGTTCCAGCCGACACTTTTGATAATGTTAAAGGAAAATTTCCAATTGGATTTTTTATATGGAATTCAGAAAAAAAAGAAAAATTTGAAGAAATTATTTCAGATGTATACAATTTGAGAGGAGAATATATTGATGCTAAAAAGATTTTTAGTTATAATAATGAAAAATATCTAAATGACTGGCTACGTCCAACTTGGGATAATGTAAAAAATGAAATTGGATTTTTAGCATGTAATAGTAATGATTTTCAAAATCAAAATGGAATTTTTATTGAAATAGTTAAGAAAAATCAAACATCAACCTATTTTAAACCAATTGGATTATCTAATTTACTTAAATCATCTATTTATTACGCGGTAAGACATTGCATACCTGCTACATGGTTAAATGATAGAGACCAATTTTTATATCCAAATGATAATTGGCAAACTGATTTTGAATTTCAAAATGATTGCTTAACGTTTACTCTTTTCAACAACGATATTCAAAGTCAATATGACATCAACCATTGGATACCGTTTACAGAATATGAAGTCAATGCCCAAGCCAAGTTTGAAAGTAATTTCATGACTAATTTTATAAAAGGCAAGATGCAGCAAGAAGCTACAACAGATACGCTTTTTGAACAAGCTACAACGAAAGAAAGTAAACCATTAGTTTTCTCAGAAGTAGCCACAGCTGTTTTTGATGCTGGTAGAGAACTATGGAAATACTACCATGCCCAAAAAGACGTAAATGTTAACGCTTCTTTATATGACATCAGAGAATATTTCCAGGGAAGAAACGACAAAGGCAGAATGAATTCAAAAAGTGATGATGCAACTTATACACAACTACTAGCTGAGTTAAGAAGCAAACTCGCCATTTTAGCCGATAAAATAAAACCCAAAGTGTATGAATATGGGTTTTTAAAGGAGTAAATAGTAAAATCACAATTCACAACTCAAAATTCACAATTCAAAATTATGGATATAAAAAACGCCCAACTCGAAGTAGATAATTGGATTAAAAACCACGGTGTTCGTTATTTTAACGAACTGACCAACATGGCACAACTTTCAGAAGAAGTTGGCGAAGTTGCCCGCATCATTGCACGTCGTTATGGCGAACAATCCGAAAAAGAAAGTGATAAAAACAAAGACCTTGGCGAAGAACTAGCCGATGTAGTTTTTGTAGTGTTGTGTCTTGCCAATCAAACCGGCGTAGATTTACAAGCTGCTTTTGACAAAAAAATGGATTTAAAAACCAAACGCGACCACGACAGACATCATAATAACGAGAAACTTAAGTAATTGTGAATGGTAAATTGTAAATGGTGAATTATGGCAGAGAACATTATTAAGGATAAATCATTTTCTTTTGCATTAAGAGTTGTTAAGTTATATCAATTTTTAAATCAAGAGAAAAAAGAATTCGTTTTAAGTAAACAACTTTTACGAAGCGGAACAGCTATAGGTGCTTTAGTTCGTGAAGCAGAACAAGCTGAAAGCAAACTTGATTTTATTCACAAACTTGCCATTGCACAAAAAGAAGCCAATGAAACTGATTATTGGTTGGAATTATTACATCAATCGGACTATTTAAACGAAACACAATTTCAATCGTTAAAAAATGATATCATTGAAATAAATAAAATTTTAACCTCAATAATTATTACAACAAAACAAAGAATAGGGAAAAAATAATTATGAATGGTGAATTGTAAATTATGAATTCACCATTCACAATTCACCATTCACAATTAAAAACATGAACTGGATTTTACTAATAATAGCAGGATTATTTGAAGTAGCTTTTGCAACTTGCTTAGGCAAAGCCAAAGAATCAACAGGAAATACCATGATTTTATGGTATGCTGGATTCTTAGTTTGTCTAACCATCAGCATGGTTTTATTGGTAAAAGTAACCAAAGAACTACCCATCGGAACGGCTTATGCAGTTTGGACTGGAATTGGTGCCGTGGGAAGTGTACTTGTCGGCATATTAGTATTTAAAGAACCAGCCACTTTTTGGAGAGTGTTTTTTATCAGTACCTTAATCATTTCCATCATCGGACTAAAAGTTGTTTCCAAATAATGAATTTACATCTTCAAAAGTCAAAACTCGAAACTCGAAACTCGAAACTTTCAATCACTGGTTCAAAATCTGAAACCAACAGATTACTATTGCTTCAAGCGTTGTATCCGAAGATTTCATTGGAAAACATATCCAATTCTGATGATAGCGAAGTAATGTTACAAGCATTACAAAAACTGGCAACTGATAACTGGCAACTGACAACTGAAATTGACGTTCACCATGCTGGAACTGCCATGCGTTTTCTCACGGCGTATTTTGCCATTCAGAAAGGAAAAGAAGTGATACTAACAGGTTCTTCACGTATGAAAGAACGACCAATTAAAATTTTAGTCGAAGCCTTGCAACAACTCGGAGCTGAAATTTATTATGAAGAAAATGAAGGTTTTCCACCCATTCGCATCAAAGGAAAAAAATTGACAAATAAAAAAGTTTCACTTCAAGCAAATGTAAGCAGTCAATACATTTCCGCACTTTTATTAATTGCACCAAAACTCGAAAACGGACTAGAATTAACACTTCAAGGCGAAATCACATCAATTCCATATATCAAAATGACCTTGGCTTTGCTCAATGAAATTGGAATAGAAACTTCATTTATTGAGAATAAAATTATAGTCAAACCACTATTCACAATTCACAACTCACAACTCACAATTGAGTCCGATTGGTCATCGGCATCTTATTGGTTTTCCATCGTTGCTTTATCTGAAATTGGAACTAAAATCACTTTGTCGAGCTACAAACAAAACAGTTTACAAGGCGATGCCGCTTTGGTTGAAATTTATAAAAACTTTGGTGTAACAACAACTTTTGAAAACACAACAATCGTTTTAGAAAAAGTTGACAACCCGAAACTTGACTCGAGCGAATGCGAACTGGCGAAGCAAACTTTCAACTCGCAACTAAACAATTCTCCCGACATTGCTCAAACCATTGCAGTAACGTGTTTCGGATTGGGAATTGGTTGCCATTTAACAGGTTTACATACATTAAAAATTAAAGAAACCGATCGATTGGAAGCCTTAAAAAACGAACTAACAAAACTTGGAGCTAACGTTTCTGTTACCAATGACAGCTTGACTTTAGAACCATCAGAAATAATAAACGAAAGCGTCAGCATCAAAACCTATCAAGATCACCGAATGGCAATGGCTTTTGCTCCATTGGCTTTAAAAGTTCCGATCATCATTGAAGAAGCTGAAGTCGTTTCAAAATCCTATCCAACGTTTTGGGACGATTTAAAAAGTGTCGGATTTACTATTACAACTAATTGTAATTCCAAAATGTGATAATCTTTTCAAAATAAACATCAAAACACTTGACAACGCCTATTTCACAATAGTATATTTGCATCCAGAAAATTAGAGAGTAAAAAACTATTCACTAATTGCTAATCACTAATTACTCAATATGAAGTTATCTCATTTTAATTTTAATCTCCCAACGGAATTACTTGCCGAATATCCCGCAGAAAATCGTGACGAATCTCGTTTAATGGTTGTACACAGAAAAACAGGACAAATCGAACACAAATTATTCAAAGACATTATCGACTATTTTGACGATGGCGATGTAATGATTTTGAACAATACCAAAGTTTTCCCTGCGCGTATGTATGGAAACAAAGAAAAAACCGGAGCACGAATTGAAGTTTTCTTATTAAGAGAATTAAATGCAGAACAACGTCTTTGGGATGTTTTAGTTGATCCAGCTCGTAAAATCCGTATAGGAAACAAATTATATTTTGGCGACGACGACTCGTTAGTAGCAGAAGTTATCGATAATACAACTTCTCGTGGAAGAACATTGCGTTTCCTTTACGACGGTTCATATGAAGATTTCAGAATAAAATTATTAGAATTAGGAGAAACACCAATCCCAAAATACATCAACCGCGAAGTAACCGACGAAGATGCAGAACGTTACCAAACGATTTATGCCAAAGAGGAAGGCGCAGTTGCCGCACCAACAGCTGGTTTACACTTCTCTAAGCATTTATTAAAACGTTTAGAAATCAAAGGAATAGACTTTGCCGAAGTAACACTTCACGTTGGACTTGGAACATTCAATCCAGTAGAAGTAGAAGATTTATCAAAGCACAAAATGGATTCCGAAGAGCTAAAAATAACACAACAAGCTTGTGATATTGTCAACAACGCAAAAGCAAACAAAAAACGCATTTGCTGCATTGGAACCACATCAATGCGCGCCATCGAAAGCTCGGTTTCATCAGCAAAAACACTAAATCCATACGACGGTTGGACAAACAAATTCATTTTCCCACCTTATGATTTCAGTATTGCCGACTGTATGGTAACCAATTTCCATACACCAAAATCAACATTAGTAATGATGATTTCAGCATTCTGCGGACACGATTTAATGCGCAAAGCCTACGACGAAGCCATCAAAGAAGGATACAAATTCTATTCCTACGGCGACGCCATGTTGATTTTGTAATCACTTTTAATCAAAATATTAAATCTCATCAGCAATGGTGAGATTTTTTTTTGAAGCCAAACACTAGGCACTTTATAAACCATTTTCCTGCTATTCGTTACAATCTTTTTTGAATTGGAAAAACAATTCAAAAAAGGATTTCCACTACTATCAGGGCTAAAAAACAAACCATTCAAATTTCTTTACACTTTTTTCTTTTCTCTTTTCTCTTTTCTCTATTTTTACCATCCAAACAACAAACAACAATGAAATTTCAAAATACCCGCGAATTCGCTCAACAATTAGACTCTCAAGACGAACTAAAAAACTATAGAAACGAATTCATTTTTCCGCAACATGAAGGTAAAGACGTGATTTATTTCACAGGAAACTCACTAGGCTTACAACCAAAATCAGCAAAAAAATACGTCGATGATATAATGAACGACTGGGCAAACCTAGCAGTCGAAGGACATTTCTATGCCGAAAAACCTTGGTGGGATTATCACGAGCGTTTTGCCGAACCACTTAGTAAAATAGTTGGTGCAAAACCATCCGAAATTACCGTAATGAACACCTTGACGGTAAATCTTCACCTTTTGATGGTTTCGTTTTATCGTCCAACCAAAACACGTTACAAAATCATTTGCGAAGAAAAAGCATTTCCATCAGACCAATATATGTTTCAATCGCAAGTATCCCATCACGGCTACAATCCAGAAGATGTAATAGTTGAAATAAAACGTCGTGAAGGCGAACACAACATTCGCTTAGAAGATATTTTAGCAAAAATTGAAGAAGTTGGCGATGAATTAGCATTGGTGCTTTTTGGCGGCGTAAACTATTATACCGGACAAGTTTTCGACATGAAAACCATCACCGAAGCTGGACATAAAGTTGGCGCAAACGTAGGTTTTGATTTGGCTCACGCAGCAGGAAATATAAACTTAGAACTCCACGATTGGAATGTAGATTTTGCTGCTTGGTGTTCGTATAAATACATGAATTCCGGACCAGGAAATGCTTCTGGCTGTTTCATTCATGAAAAACACCATCAATCCAATCTGCCACGATTTGCAGGTTGGTGGTCGCAAAAAAAAGAAAAGCGTTTCAAAATGGAACCTGTTTTTGATCCAATCGAAAGCGCCGATGGTTGGCAAGTTTCAAATTTACCAGTTTTATCTTTAGCGCCATATTTAGCATCAGTAGAAATGTTTGCCGAAGTTGGTATGGAAAAACTAATCGCTAAAAGAAATCAAATCACAGCTTATTTAGAATTCATCCTTCAAGAAATAGACAAAGAAGTTGATAGCACTTTTGAAATAATCACACCTTCAAACCAAGATGAAAGGGCTTGTCAATTATCTGTTTTTCTTCATGGAGAAGGAAGAAGTTTATTCGATTACCTCATGAAAAACGGAGTAATCACCGATTGGCGTGAACCAAACGTAATTCGTCTTGCTCCAGTTCCATTATATACTTCCTATGAAGATATGTATGAATTTGGACAAAGATTAAAACAAGGAATACAATCATTACAAAAATAATTAAACCAAAGAACGATGCGATTACTTCGTTCCTCGCAATGACATGACAAAAGAACAAATCATAGCCAATTTCGATCCATCACAACCAGGATTAGCCGATGCAACCGTTTTCGGATTACCATTTTCAGCAGAACAATCAGAAATCATAGTAATTTCTGTGCCTTGGGAAGTTACCGTAAGTTATGGCGCTGGAGCTTCAGAAGGTCCAAATGCCATTTTAGATGCATCATTTCAAGTCGATTTAAACCATCAAGATTTTCCTGAACTATGGAAACTCGGGATTTATCTTGACGAAGCACCATCACATTGGAAAACCAATTCTGATAAATACAAAGAATTAGCACAACCCATTATCGAAATGCTCGAAAGTGGCGAAGCCATCGAAACTTATCCTGCATTGCAAGCCGATTTGGACAAAATCAACAAAGTATGCCGCGAATTGCACACCGAAGTAAAAGAAAAAGTGTTGCATTGGATGAAACAAGGCAAAAAAGTTGTACTTCTTGGTGGCGATCATTCAACGCCGCTTGGTTACTACGAAGCTTTGGCAAGCATTCACGATAATTTTGGGATTTTACATCTCGATGCACACATGGATTTGCGTATTGCTTATGAAGGTTTTAGCTATTCTCACGCTTCGATAATGTATAATGCGCTACAACTTCCACAAATTTCAAAGCTGGTTCAGGTTGGAATTCGTGATTTCTGTGAACAAGAAGTTGATGTTGTAAAGGCAGAAAAAGGAAGAGTTTTGGTAAACACCGATGCCGATTTGAAAAAGGAAACTTTTGAAGGTAAAACTTGGGCAGAACAATGCGATGCTATCATTGTTTCGTTGCCACAAAAAGTGTGTATTTCTTTCGATATCGACGGAATGTATCCTTGGTATTGTCCAAATACCGGAACGCCAGTTCCAGGTGGATTTTCATTTGAACAAGCCACTTATTTATTCAATAAATTAGCCGAAAGCGGCAAAGAAATCATTGGTTTCGACTTAGTTGAAGTTGCTCCGGACGAAACCGACGATTGGGACGGAAATGTTGGTGCTAGAATGTTATTTCACATGTGTGGCGTTTTGGCAAAAAACAACGGATTGAATACCGGAAGAAGAATTGAATTTCCTAGAAAATGATTTTTAAAACCATTAAGAAATTAAGTTTCATTAAGTTTTACTCTTAACTTTTCTTAATTTCTTAATGGTTTATTTTCTACATTTGATTTTCATACCTATTTCCCATGAAAAAATTAAAAAAAGCACTTATTGTTTTATTTTCATTACTATTAATTATTGCTTTAGGCATTTACTTTTATCTTCTTTCAACCAAGCCACAATACGAAGGTGAAGTTGCCATAAAAAATATTTCCACTACAACCGAAGTCTATTTTGACGATTATGGTATTCCGCATATTTATGCCAATTCCGAAAAAGATGCGATGACTGTTTTAGGTTATGTTCACGCGCAAGACAGATTATGGCAAATGGAATTGCTCCGTCGAATTGCTCCGGGAAGATTAGCCGAACTTTTTGGCAATAAAGTTTCCAAAACCGATATGTTTTTTGCTGGACTTGGCATCGATGAAAACTCCGAAAAAACTATCACACAAATTGATAAAAACTCCGAAACCTACAAACTGACATTGGCTTATCTCGACGGTATTAATCAGTATTTAGAAAACGGGAAAACACCTGTTGAATTCACTTTATTAGGATTAGAGAAAAAACCATTTACCTTAAAAGATGTTTACAATATTTTCGGTTTTATGTCTTTTAGCTTTGCTATGGCACAAAAACCGATCCGTTAATGACCGATATTCGCAATAATTTAGGTTCAGAATACTTAAAAGATTTTGGACTTGATGGTTCTTTTGGAACAGTCCAACTAAAAAGTTATGATGGAAAACCCAGCGATTATGCCGAAATTTCACGAACAGTAAATGCATTACTTGACAACTCGCCTGTTCAGCCATTCATTGGAAGTAATAGTTGGATTATTGGCTCACAAAAAACCAAAAATGGTAAAGTAATTTTTGCCAATGATCCGCATATTGCTTTTGCCCAACCTTGTACTTGGTTTGAAGCTCATATTGCCACACCAAACTACGAAATCTATGGTTATTATCTTGCCGGAACGCCATTTCCGCTTTTAGGTCATAATCGCGATTATGCTTATGGTTTAACCATGTTTGAAAACGATGATATTGACTTGTTTCAGGAAGAAAATAATCCCGAAAATCCAAATCTGTATAAGTATAAAAACGAATTCAAAAATTATACGGTTCGTAAAAAAACGATTAAAGTTAAAGACAGTTCGGATATTGTCTTGAATATTAAAGAAAGTATTCACGGACCAATTATGAATGATGTAATGAATACTATTTCTTCCGAAAAACCAATCGCGATGTCTTGGATTTATACGCAAGAAAAAAACCAAATTCTCGATGCGGTGTATCATCTTTCGCATTCCAAAAATGTTGACGATTTTAGAAAAAGTATCGAACTCGTTCATGCTCCAGGTTTGAATATTATGTATGGCGATGCAAAAAACAATATATCATGGACAGCTTCTGGGAAATTATACAAGTTGGACAAATCCATCAATCCGAATTTTATACTAAATGGTTCTAATGGAATTGACGACCAAAAAGAGTTTTTGCCTTTTGCTAAAAATCCTTCGGCTTTAAATCCGAGTTGGAATTATTTGTATTCTGCCAACAATCAAACCGAAGCAATTGACGGTTATTTGTATCCAGGATATTATCTACCAAAAGACAGAGCCGAACGAATTGACAATCTACTTTCGCCAAAAAATAATTGGACTAAAACCGATGTCGAAAAAATGATTGTTGACAATACTTCTTCCCGAAGTTCGTTTGTCGTTTCTACTATTCTTCCGCAAATAAATTTGAAAGATAAAAGTAAAAATTTTGAAACTGCTTGTACCATTTTATCCAAATGGGATGGTTCCAATAACGAAAATGACATTGCACCAACGATTTATAATAAATTCATTTATCATTATTTGAAAAACACTTTTGAAGATGAATTAGGTAAAAAAGACTTCGAAGCTTTGCTCGCTACACACATTGTGAAACAAATTATCGAACCTCAAATAGCTAACGAAAATTCCATTTGGTGGGATGATATTTCGACAAAAGACAAAAAAGAAAATCGCGCAACTATTTTGACAAAATCATTAGAAGAAGCTATTGTTTCGCTTGAAAATCAATTAGGAAAAGATTTGAATTCGTGGACATGGAACAAAGTTCATAAACTAGAACATGTTCATCCAATTGGTCAAGTAAAACTGCTAAAACCTTTCTTCAATGTGGGTAAATTTGACATCGCCGGAAGTAATGAAGTCATTAACAATTTAGCATTCATTTATACTGACAACCAAGAACATTTGGTAAAAGCTGGACCATCAACCCGAAGAATTATTGATTTTTCTGATGTTGAAAATTCAGTATCCATTTTGCCAACTGGAAATTCAGGAAATCCAATGAGCAAACATTACAACGACCAAGCCGAAATGTACAATAAAGGTCAGTTCAGGAAAATGAAAATGAATAAGAAAGAGATTTTAGAAACTTCGACTAAATTAGTTTTTAAACCAAAAAAATGACATAAATCATATATGTTTTGCATATTAAAACAATAAATTTGCAAAACCGCTTATACCATTATAATGCAAACTCCAAAAAAAATAGCCGTTGTTGGTTCTGGATTAGTAGGAACACTTTTGGCAATATATCTTAAAAAATTAGGTCATACCGTTCATGTTTTCGACAGAAGTCCCGATATTAGAAAAATTAATTTCTCTGGTCGTTCTATTAATTTAGTACTTTCTGATCGAGGAATTAAAGCACTCAAAGATGTTGGTTTAGAATACGAAGTCCTAAGCATTGGAATTCCTGTTGAAAAAAGAGCAATCCACACGGGTATTGATACTGTAAACGAGCAATTTTATGGCAAAGATGGCGAAGTTATTTATTCTCTTTCCAGAGGTTTGTTAAATAAAAAAATGGTTGATTTGGCTGAACAAGCTGGAGTTGAATTTTTCTTTGAACAAAAAGTTTGGGATGTTGATTTGACTACAGCAACCATTTCTATTGGCGAAACCGAAAGAGGCGAATGGTTTACAAAAGACTACGATTTGACTTTTGGTGCTGATGGTGCTTTTTCAAGAATTAGACACAGAATGCAACGCCAAAGTATGTTTAATTATTCGCAAGAATTTTTAAATATTGGTTATAAAGAATTAAACATTCCTGCCAATCCAGACGGATCGCATAAACTAAATAAAAACGCGTTGCACATTTGGCCAAGAGGAAATTTCATGCTTATGGCATTAGCCAATCCAAATGGAAGTTTTACCTGTACTTTGTTTATGCCTCATGACGGCGAAAATTCTTTTGAAGAGTTAAAAACAACAGAACAACTGGTTGCTTTTTTCGCAAAACATTTTCCAGATACAAAAGAAGTAATTCCAAATCTTGTGGAAGATTTCTTTAAAAATCCTACGAGTTATTTGGTTACGATGAAATGTTTTCCATGGACATATAGTAACAAAGTAGCACTTATTGGTGATGCTTGCCACGCAATAGTTCCATTTTATGGTCATGGAATGAACGCTGGATTTGAAGACATTACCGTTTTAAATCAAATGATTGAACAATATGGCGATGATTGGGCGAATTTACTAAACGACTATGAAAACTCGAGAAAACCAAATGCAGATGCTATTGCCGAACTTTCGTATCGAAATTTTATGGAAATGAGTTCGAAAACCGCTGATGAAAAATTCCTTTTACAGAAAAAAATCGAAAAATGGTTCTCCGATAAACATCCCGATAAATGGATGCCATTATACAGTCGTGTAACCTTTAGTTTGCAGCCTTATTCCGAAGCATTAGCCATTGGAGATTTTCAAAATAAAATTATGGAAGAAGTGATGCAAATGGATAACATTCAAGAAAAATGGAATTCAGAAGAAGTTGAAAATTTTATTTTTACAAAATTAAAAACTGACCGCTGAAAACTGCGACTGAATACTAATTCTCTTCCCGATGCACTTTTGTAAAATCAAATGCTGGTTTGCAAATAGCGATGTATTCACAAGGTTCATCAAACGGATTGGAATATTGAACTCGAGTATTTTTCTCAATTTTGATGGATTGTCCAGCTTCAAGAATTACTATTTCATCTTCTATAATAAATTGCTTTTTTCCTGAAATGATATAAGTATATTCTTCAAATTCTGGTGTTTGAAAAGGTTCGCTCCATTTTGGTGGTGCAATCATATGAGCAATCGAAATTTCTTCATTTGCTGTTGCCACTTTTCCATGATGTTCTTCAATTAGTTTTCCATCAGTTGTCGGAACTACGAATGGAGTTTTTTGTATTAGGTATTTTTTCATAAATTCTATTTTCTATATTCTTTACTCTATTTTCTAAAAATAAAGTAAACCGCCAAAATTAAAAAGCAAAAACCAACTGCATGATTCCATCTAAAAGTTTCATTTTTGAAAAACAATAAAGAGAAAATCACAAAAATCACCAAAGTAATTACTTCTTGAATGACTTTTAATTGCATCAATGAAAATGGTCCGCCGTTTCCTTGAAAACCAATTTTATTGGCCGGAACTTGAAAACAATATTCGAATAAAGCCAAACCCCAACTTATTAAAACTATGGTAATCAATCCGGCATTTTCAAACCATTTCAGTTCTTTAAATTTTAAATGTCCGTACCAAGCCAATGTCATAAAAACATTGGATAATATTAAAAGTCCGATGGTAATAAGTCCTTTCATTAACTGGTTTAAAAGTTTATGAGTTTATAAGTTTAAAAGTTTTTGAGAGATCTTCCATCTTCCATCTTCAGTCTTCCAACTATTTCTTAAACAATTTAGTCAAAATCCCAAAAACGCCTCGAATAAAACTCGCACTGGTTACTACTTTGGTTACGGATTTTCCAATTACTTCAGCGGTTGAAGGTTCGTTCGACTTTCTTTTTTCTTCAACAGGTTCAACTTCCTCAGCAGCTTGGTTGGCTTCTTCTATTTTTTTATTCAAAATTTCATAAGCACTTTCGCGGTCAATTTCTTCAGCATATTTTTTTACCAATTTTGATTTTGTATTGATTTCCGAAATTTCGCTTTCGGTCAAAACATCCATTCTACTCATTGGAGCGCGCATCATTGTTGCAGCCAATGGTGTTGGAATTCCTTTTTCGTTCAAAGCTGTTACAAAAGCTTCTCCAATTCCAAGTGATGTTAATACTTCATCGGTCTTATAATAATCAGATGTTGGGTAATTATCAGCAGTTTGTTTTATGGCTTGTCTATCTTTTGCTGTAAAAGCTCTCAAAGCATGTTGGATTTTCAATCCCAATTGTGCCAAAACACCTTTAGGAATATCCATCGGATTTTGAGTTACAAAGTAAACGCCAATACCTTTGGATCGAATAAGTTTGATAATTGTTTCAATTTGATCTAACAATGCTTTGCTTGCTTGGTCGAATATAAGATGTGCTTCATCAATAAACACAACCAATTCAGGTTGATCTGCATCGCCTTTTTCGGGCATTTGTTGATAAATTTCTGCCAATAAACTTAACATAAACGTAGAGAATAATTTTGGTTTATCTTGAATATCGGTTAGGCGTAATATATTAACGTATCCTTTTCCGTTTTCGTCAATTCGCATCAAATCGTCAATTTCAAATGATTTTTCACCAAAGAAAATATCGCCACCTTGTTGTTCTAATTCGATTATTTTTCGAAGAATTATTCCTGTTGTTGAGGTAGAAATTTTTCCATAATCGGCAGAGATTTCCTCTTTTCCTTCTTCGGTGATGTAATTGATTAGTTTTTTAACATCTTTCAAATCCAAAAGTGGCATTTTTTTATCATCACAATATTTAAAAATAACCGAAACTACACCAGCTTGCGTATCATTCAAATCGAGAATTCTAGAAAATAAAACTGGTCCAAACTCTGAAACCGTTGCTCGCATTCGAACGCCATCTTGAGCCGAAAGTGTCATTAATTCAACTGGAAAACTTTGAGGTTCAAATGGTAGTGTGATTTTGGCATGGCGTTCAGCAATAAATGATTTTTCTTCGCCTACAGCAGCAATTCCAGAAAAATCACCTTTAATATCCATCATCAAAACCGGAATTCCAAAAGAAGACAATTGTTCTGATAAAACTTGAATGGTTTTTGTTTTTCCCGTTCCAGTTGCTCCAGCAATTAATCCATGTCTGTTTAATGTTTTTAATGGAATCTTTACATGAGTATTTGGCAAAGCTTCACCGTCTAAAATTGCTCCTCCAAGAATGATTGATACACCTTTTGTTGCATAACCATTATTAATATGCTCGCTAAAATCAGTTTGTTTTGACATAAATCTATCTATTATTTGAACTTTACTTCACGTATTTTCTGATGCAAATTAACATAAATTAACCAAAGAAAAAGTTAATACAACTTAAAATGTTAAAATTATAGTTAACTTTGACTTTCATAAATATTTTTTTTCTAATTATACAATTCTCAATACTTTTTACGTTATACTAAAAAGAATTATTTAAAATGATTAAATTGAAACCTCATTTTGTATTTTTTTGAATAAAATTTATGAAATCGATTTAGTTAATTAGTAAATATTGAGTACTTAAAAAAGACATAACCCAAAAAAAGTTTTTTTATTTAAAGTAAAAAATTAAATTTGCTCCTATTCAAGTTTATTAAAATTAACTAATGACTTATAAATTATTAAAAACTATTAAATTTTAAAAAAATGGCAAACGGTAAAAAAGAAACAAGTTCAAACGGTGTAGGAATGATGTCAGGTATCATTATCTTAGCATGTATTTTTGTGGGATGGATAATTTGGCAATTCATTATGGGTAACGGAGCTAACTTTGAAGGTGGAGTAAACACAGGACATCCACTACCAGGAAACTATCTAGCTATGGTTTATAAAGGTGGACCAATTGTACCGGTTTTGATGGGATTGTTCTTAATGGTAATTGTGTTTTCTATTGAGCGTTTCTTTGTTATCTCTAAAGCTGGAGGAAAAGGAAATCTTGATACATTTATGAAAAATGTACAAACTAGTATTAAAGGTGGAAATATTGATGATGCAATTAGCGCTTGTGACAAACAACAAGGTTCTGTAGCTAACGCTATTAAATCAGCGTTAATCAAATATCAAGAAGTTAAAAAAGAAGGATTTACTAGCGAAGAAGCATCTGAAACTATCCACAAAGAAATAGAAGAAGCTACTTCATTAGAAATGCCAATGTTAGAGAAAAACATGACTATTTTGTCAACACTTGTTGCTCTTGGAACACTTGCAGGATTATTAGGAACAGTAACAGGTATGATTAAAGCGTTTGGTGCGTTAGCAACTGCTGGATCACCAGACCAAGCTGCATTAGCAAATGGTATTTCTGAAGCACTTATTAATACAGCTACAGGAATTGCAACATCTGCTTTAGCAATTGTTACTTATAACTTCTTTACTTCAAAAATTGACACATTAACTTATTCTATTGATGAAGCTGGTTCAACAATCGTGAACACATACAGAAAATTCAGAGGAAGTTTAAAATCATAATTAATAATTAGAATTCTAATTATTTAAAAAATAAATAAATGGCTAAAGTAAAAATGTCTAAAAAAGCGACTTCCATCGACATGACAGCGATGTGTGACGTAGCTTTCCTTTTACTTACCTTCTTTATCTTAACAGCAACGGCAAAAGCTCCAGAAGCTTTACCAGTTGACACACCTTCATCAACTGTTCAAACCAAATTACCTGAAACAGGATTGGTAATGTTAACGGTTGGTAAAAGCGAAGGTAAAGAACAGGTATTTTATGGTATGAAAGACAGAGCAATCCGTTCAGGTGCTCTTGACTATATGGCTCAAAAATATAAAATTGAATTTACTGAAAAAGAAAAAGCTGAATTTGCATTAGTGGACGAATTTGGTGTACCAATCGAAGGTTTAAAACAATTATTGAGCATGAAATCTTCTGAAAGAGTTAAAAAAGGAGTACAATCAGGTGTTCCTTGTGACTCAATCAATAACCAATTACAAGATTGGATACAAGCGGCAAGAAAAGCAAATATTGAAAATGGTGGAACCAAAGAACTTCAATTTGCTATCAAAGGCGATGCTAAAGAATTATATCCTCAAATTAAAAAAGTGATGGATATATTACAGGACCAAAAAATCAATAGCTTTAATTTAGTTACTGGTTTAAGAGGAAAAGATTATTAATATTAATAATAAAAAATAATGGCTGAATTAAATACCGGCGATGGCGGTGGCAAAAAAGGCAGTAAAAAGGTAAGAAGTAAAAAATCCAACTCAAAAGTGGATCTTACTGCCATGGTGGATTTGGCATTCTTATTGATTACTTTCTTTATGTTGACAACATCTTTATCTAAACCTCAATCTATGGATTTAGGTTTACCTGATAAAGAAGACAAAAAAGAACCACAAAAAGATATAAAAGTAGACCAGGTAAGAACCATGACCATCATCATGGGTAAAGACAATAAAATCAAATGGTTTCATGGTTTGCTTGAAGCACCAGAACCAGGTGGAGCACCAACTGATGGAACATATGGTAAAAATGGAATTAGAAAAGAAATTCTGAAAAGAGTTACTTCAATCCCACAAGCTACAGGAGATAAAGAAAAAGGAATGATTGTAATTATCAAACCTACTAAAAAATCAACCTACAGAAACTTAGTTGATATCCTAGACGAAATGGCAATTTGTGACGTTCCAACTTATGCAATAGTAAACGACATTACGCCAGAGGAACAGAAACTAGTAGATGAAATGAACAAGTAATGTCTTGTACTAATCTTTAAAAGTAAAAAAATGAAATTAGACTTATTTAAAAGACAGTGGATAGACATCGTTTTTGAAGGAAAAAACAAGGCGTATGGTGCATATGAACTTCGTCAAGAAAATCCAAAAACTAATATTCGTGCATTTCTAATTGGAGCATTTATTTTTGGTTTGGCGGTAGCATCACCTTTGATAGCTGATTTAATTCCAAACAGTAGCGATGAAGAAGCTGTTTTAGACAAAAAAATTGTAACGATTAAGTTACCTCCAAAAGAAGAAAAACCAAAAGATCTTCCACCACCACCACCACCACCACCAAAAGTGGATCAGGTAAAGTTTGTTAAACCTGTGGTTGCAAAAACGGAAGAAATTGTTGAAGAACCACCAAAGATTGAAGAAATCAAGGATAAAAAATTAGGCAACGAAACAATAAAAGGTGATCCTGATGCTCCATTAACTATTGAACCAGTTGGAAATGGACCAGTTAATCAAGTAGTTGAAGAAGACAACGGAATTTATAACACGGCAGGTATCCAAGTACAACCTGAATTTCCTGGTGGAATGGATAAATTTTACAAGTTTATTGGTAAAAACTTCCAAGTACCAGATGAAGAAGGCTTAAAAGGAAAAGTATTTGTAACTTTCGTAGTAGAAAAAGATGGTTCATTAACTGATATCAAAGTTATTAGAGATATTGGATATGGAACGGGAAAAGAAGCTATCAGAGTTTTAAAATCTTGTCCAAAATGGAATGCAGGTGAACAAAATGGTAAAAAAGTAAGGGTACAATACTCCTTGCCTATTAGCATCCAATCTGCTGACTAATGTTATCAAGATTTATAGAAAATTTCAAGAAGAAATCGCTAAAAGAGCGATTTCTTCTCGTTATAGGAATTTTGTTTTTTTTGATTTATTTAACAATTGGATTGTTTATCATTTTTTGGGAAAAATTACCCCTGAACATGCCATCCAACTATAGAACCGCATTAGGAGTAATTCTAATTGTATATGCTTTTTTAAGATTTTTACGTTTTTTTAACACAGATAAAATTCAGAATGACTAAATTTCTAAAAACATTATCAGGATTATTACTAGTACTTGTTCTATTCGTTTTTGCCTGTCAAGACAAGAACAAAGAAACCATTATAAAAGGTAAAGCTTCACTTTTTGTTGATGAATCTATCTTTCCAATAGTTGAAGATCAACAAGCCGTTTTTGAAACCGAATATGATGCAAAATTAAAGTTGATTACAAAATCAGAAAATGAAATCATCAATAGTTTAATGAATGACACTGTAAAAATTGCAGTGTTACCAAGAAAACTATCCAATGATGAATTGAAAGCTTTTGTAGCCAAAAAAATCAATCCAAAAATGACGCATTTTGCAACAGATGCGGTCGTTTTTATACGAAATAAAAAATCAAATGATACATTGATTGCACTAGATGATGTAATAAATTTCATGAAAGGGAATTCGGTTAATGGAATTAAAGGTTTAGTTTTTGACAATCCAAACTCAAGTTCAGTAAGATTAATTTCGGAATTGTCGGGTATAAAAGTTACTCCACAAAAAAATATTTACTCATTTAATACCAATAGTGAAGTAATAAAATATGTGGCAGAAAACGATGGAATGATAGGAGTTGTTGGCGTTAACTGGTTAACACAACCTCCGTTGGATATGCAAAACAATGTTGATGCCGTTACGGTTTTGAGCGTGAAAGATAAAAACAAACAAGACTATATTTATCCAAGCCAAGATAATCTAGCACAAGGAAAATATCCTTTGGCACGTGATTTGTATATTATAAATTGTCAAGGTTATTCTGGACTAGGAATGGGATTTGCTTCCTTTCTTGGTGGAGAAAGAGGACAAAGAATTGTGTTAAAATCAGGATTACTTCCTGTTCGCATGCCTAGTCGCAAAATCGTGATAAGAAAATAAAAATTTAAAGACAAAATTAAATACAAGAAAAATGAAAACGATTAAAATTTTAAGTTTTGCCCTATTGGCTTCAACTTTTACAACGCAAGCTCAAGATTTAGAGCCAGCGAAAAAAGCCATCGATGCAGAACAATTTGAAAAAGCAAAAGGACTTCTAAAATCGATTATACAAGCTAAACCAAGCAACGGAAAAGCAAATTTCCTTCTAGGAAACATATATTTAAAACAAAATATTGCGGACTCTGCTGCAATCTATTTTCAAAAAGGTTTAACAGCAAGTGAAAGTGCTAAACTAAATCATATTGGTTTAGGTCAAATGGATTTAGATGCCAATAATCATAGTGCTGCACAAGCTAAATTTGATATGGTTACTAAAGATTTGAAAAAGAAAGATACTGAGGAATTAGTTTACATTGCTCGTGCTTATATGAATGCTGACAAACCTAATTACAAAAAAGCAATTGAAGTTTTGAACAAAGCCAAATTGGCAAACCCAAATGATGCACAAGTTCAACTTGCACTTGGTGACGCTTTTTATGGCGACAAAAATCAAAACGATGCTTATGTTGCTTATAGAAATGCGTATCAAACTGACAACACTTTGATAAGAGCAAAAATGCAATTAGGTGTGCTTTTGAAAGGTGCCAAAGCTTATACTGAAGCCGTTAAAGCATACAACGAAGTTATCGCTATCAACCCAAATTATGGTCCAGTTTACAGAGAATTAGCTGAAACTCACTATTTATGGGGAAATAACGAACCAAAAACTTATAATGAAAACATCAAAAAAGCATTGAGTTTTTATGAAAAATACATGAGCTTAACTGATTATTCTTTGAACTCTCGTATGCGTCATGCTGACTTTTTAATCTTAGCAAAAGATTACAAAGCATTAGAAGTTGTTGCTAACAAAATGAAAGAATTAGACGGTGTAAACCCAAGAATTCTAAGATATTTAGGTTATTCAGCTTATGAAAACGGAAATATTGACGGTGCTTTAAAAGCGTTAACCGATTATACTTCTAATCCAAATCATAAAATTATTGCAAAAGATTATGCCTATTTAGCACAAGCAAAAATCAAAAAAGCAATCACTGAAGATGGAAAAGTTATCGATCCAACTGCTTTAACTGATGCCATGACAACAGTAAAAAAAGCAATCGAAATGGATCCGTTAATTGCTAATGACTTAAATGAAATTGGTAAAAAATTATACGAGCAAAAAGCGTTTGGCGCAGCAGCAGCAGTTTTTGAAGCGGCAGTTAGTGTTCCAACTTCTAAAAATTTCTTAATCGATAATTTCTATCTAGGAAACGCACTTTACTATGACAACTCTGGAAAAGATGCTGATAAAAGAGATAAAATTGCACTACAAAAAGCCGATGTTGCTTTTGGAAACGTAATCACGGCTTCTCCAACAACTCAAGATGCATACATCTTTAGAGCGAGAACCAATAAATTGTTAGAGAATGATCAACAAATGTCTGATTATTACCAACAGTATATGGATGTAGTGACAGCAAAAGGTCAAGAAGAAATAACTAAAAACAAATCTAAGTTCGTAGAAGCTTTTAACAATATGGCTGCGCATTATGCAAATTCAGATAAAGCTAAAGCTAAAGAACTTTTTAACAAAACGTTAGCTATTGATCCAACAAATTCTTACGCATTAGAATCAATGAAACTTTTGAAATAATAAGAATACAACTCATTACTAAACCATCCATTTTTTGGATGGTTTTTTTATTTAATGACATTTCAAAAACAAGCTGAACAAATTGAGTATCTTTGCAGACTATTTTTGATTAAAATGATTGCAAAAGAAATACAATTAGCAGTAAATAAAGGAGAAATGCTTCCGCTGATGGAAGAATTCTACACCATTCAAGGCGAAGGATTTCACACCGGAACTGCGGCTTACTTCATTAGAATTGGCGGTTGCGATGTAGGTTGCCATTGGTGTGATGTTAAAGAAAGCTGGAATGCCGATTTGCATCCACCAACAGCTACTGACATAATTGTTGAAAACGCTTCAAAATGTGCCGACACTGTCGTAATCACTGGTGGCGAACCGTTAACTTGGGATATGACATTACTTACCCAAAAATTAAAAACAAAAAATCTTCGAGTTCATATTGAAACTTCTGGAGCTTATGATGTAACTGGAACTTGGGATTGGTTTTGTCTTTCGCCAAAGAAAACTAAACTGCCAGTTCAAACCGCTTATGATATTGCTGACGAATTAAAAGTAATCATATACAACAAACACGATTTTCAATTTGCCGAAGAACAAGCCGCAAAAGTAAATCCAAATGCCATTCTTTTTCTACAACCCGAATGGAGTAAAAAAGAAGAAATGACACCGTTGATTGTTGACTATGTTATGAATAATCCAAAATGGAGAGTTTCATTGCAAACGCATAAATACCTGAATATTCCATAAAATGAAGAAAACCTTTTTCTTTTTAATAATATTTATGACACCTCTTTTTTCATTAGCCCAAATTGCTGGTGAAGATGAAGTTTACCTCAACGGAGACAGAATAGACCCAAAATTTAAAGGTGATGATTCAATGAATGAATTTGGAAAATTTATAAGTAGTGAATTTGATTATTCCAAAGTCTCTAAACCCGGAACCATGATTTTTTCATTTACTGTTGATGAAAATGGTGAGGTAAAGAATATCAAAATCATTCAAGTTTTAGATACTGAGTCAGCTATAGAAATTATACGTGTTTTAAAAAAATGTCCGAAATGGGAACCTGCAAAACGTAACGGAAAACCATTTAGCGTTGAAATAAAATATCCCATGACATTTCAAAGAAAATAACTTTTCTTTATTTAAAAAAAAATCCTATTTTTATACCATTAACATAATCCAAAAAATAATGAAAAAATTTTTATTCTCAATTGCATTTGTTCTTATTACAGGTGTAGTGGTTGCACAAGAAAAAGCAAACAAAGAAGACATACTACAAGTAATTGAAAAAAGTGGTGCTTCTGGTCAATTAAATGCTGCCAAAAAACAACTGCTTACGATGATACCTTCTGCTAAACAAGCTGCATTTGTAATTGAATTTGATGCTTTGATGAAAAAAGCTAATGATGCAACAGCAGAAATCTATATGGCTGAATATTCTAAAGATGATATAAAAGCAATGTTAGCATTTTACAATAGCCCAACCGGTAAAAAAATGGCTGAAAAAGCAGAAGCAATTGCAGAAAAATCGCAAGAGTCAATGATGTCTTTACAAGGCGAAGTACAAGCTATGATGACAAAATACATGCAATAATACTTGTATTTTAAACTTACAAAATGTCCCAACTTTCTATAGTTTGGGACTTTTTTGTGCAAAAAAATGATAAATTTGAATAAACAATAAACGTATGAAATATCTAGCAATTATCTTTTTAATGTTTTTTTCAACTCAAATTCAAGCACAAAAAGATCAAACTCAAATTAACGAAAACATCTACAATACTGCTGGAATTCAAGTGCAACCTGAATTTCCTGGAGGAATGACAGAATTTTATAAATATATCGGTCAAAATTATAAAACACCGAATGTTAAAGGTTTAAAAGGGAAAATATTTTTAACTTTTATTATCGAAAAAGATGGAAATCTTAGTGATATAAAAGTTATAAGAGACATTGGTCATGGAACTGGCGAAGAAGCGGTTCGTGTTTTAGAAGCTTGTCCAGTTTGGAAACCAGGAGAATTTAATGGCGAAAAAGTCAGAGTTTAATATTCATTACCAATAACTATCCAATCTTAAATATAGATTTTCGCTAAATAATCAAAATGCTTTCCTTCCATAATTAATTCGCAGTGCAAACCATTGGCATGCGCAGCGTTTTGTAGCGTATTATAATCCAAATACAACCAAGTAAACGGTTCGTCAGTTTCACCTTTATAAGAAACTGTAAAAACCAATTCACCATAATATTGATTGGCTGGAACAAGATAACTTCCATCTTCATCTTCGTCATACATATAGATAATGTCCGAACTATCGATTAAAATTTGACCATTTGGATTAAGCAAAGCTTTTAATTTTTGCAGATATTTTGAACATTCCATCAACGTTCTGAAAATTCCTGTTCCATTCATTAATAGTAGAATAGTGTCAAATTTTTCATTCTCAACAGCTAAAACATCTTGAACTTTTACATTCTTCAAACCTCTTAATTGACAAGCTTTTACTGCGTTTTCAGAAATATCAATTGCCGTTACATCAAATCCTTTTTCTTGAAGATACAAACCATGACTTCCTGCGCCGCAACCAACGTCGAGTACTTTTCCTTTAGCCAATTGCAATGCTTTTTGTTCCAACCTTGGCATCGATTTAAAATCTCTAAAAAGATAGGCAACATCCATTTCATCGGCTTCAGAAATATTGGTTTCCGTGATTAAATCTTCTGGCGAATTATTGGTTTGATAATCAAGTATGGCTTTTCCGAAAAGATCTAACATTTTTATAAAGTTTCAGGTTTAATGTTTCAAGTTGTTTAACTTTGTGGTTCAACATGACCCGAACTTTTGTGAACGGGCGTAGCAAACTTGAAACTTGAAACCACAATTAAACGAACTCGGGAAACTTGCCAAAGATAAGCATAACGAAAACAAAAAGTATTTCGATAAGCTTAAAAAGAAAACACCCAAAAATTTGGATTATGTAATGCAAGATTTACACGAAGCCGAGTTTAAAAAAACCGATTGTTTGGAATGTGCCAATTGCTGTAAAACAACTGGTCCGCTTTTCACTTTGGCTGATATTGAACGAATTTCAAAGCATTTTAGACAAAAACCGCAGCAGTTTATCGACCAATATTTACGCATTGATGAAGACAATGATTATGTGTTGCAAAGTGTACCGTGTACTTTTTTGGAAGCCGACAATAAATGCTTTATCTATGATGTTCGCCCAAAAGCGTGTCGCGAATTTCCTCATACGGATAGAAAAAAGTTTCAGCAAATATCCAATCTGACATTGAAAAACATAGAAATTTGTCCAGCAGCATTTAATATTGTGGAAGAAATGAAACTTAAAATGCCTTTGTAAAATGAAAATCTATAAATCAAAAATCGATTGGTGGTTAGGATTACCATTACTGTATCCACTTTTTTTGAGTATTACAAGTATAATTGAAGGAAAGTGGTTTGGCTATTTGATTTTTATATCAATCCTTCTTTTAGTTGTATTTATATCAAAATCAACAAAATATATCATAAACGAAAATCTATTAACCATTAAAAGCTTGTTTGTTGTTAATACTAAAATTGATATTTCAACCATTAGAAAAATTGAAAAAACAAGCAGCATTTTGAGTTCTCCAGCGTTGTCTTTGGATAGAATAGCTATTCGATATAATAAATTA
>NZ_JACTAC010000032.1 GCF_014486675.1 Flavobacterium macrobrachii | reverse complement strand
TTTAAGCCGACATATAAATCCTGTGAATAGGTATCGTAAAACCTTGCTTCAAAATCACCCGATGATCTGTTACAGCCCAAACAGTTGTTTCTACAACTTTTTTTGATTGATTATCTTCAAAAAATATTTTAATTTTTGAATGCTCTAAATTTCCTAAATACAACGCTCTATTCAAGTCAATAAAACGTTGTCTAATTTCATCTTCAGAATTTAAAACTTCGTTAGAAGGAAATTTTAAAGTCTGAATATGTTCTTTTTCTATAATTTCAAAATTTGTTTCCATAATAATTTAAGTTAAGTTAATAATTTGAGATTAGGGAAGTATAAAATTAATAAAATATATTTGCATAAAACGTTAAATAAATTAAAATTTTTCAATTGACTACAACTATCTCAAATTCTAAAATAAGAGCTGATATTAGTTCTAATGGCGCCGAATTAATTTCATTAAAAAAAAGTAAAACTGGTAAAGAATACATTTGGAATGGCAATCCTGAGTTTTGGGCAAAACACTCGCCTACACTTTTTCCAATTGTTGGAACGCTAAAAAATAATTCTTACCTATATAATAATGTAGAATATCATTTATCGCGACATGGTTTTGCACGGGATAACTTTTTTGAAATTATTCAACAAACCAATAATGAAATTGTTTTTTCATTAAAATCAAATGATGAGACGTTAAAAAAATATCCCTTCCAATTTGAATTACAAATAAAATATACTATTTCGGAGAACGCTTTGCATGTAACATACAATGTTTTTAATAATAATGATGTTCAAATGCCTTTCTCCATTGGTGGTCATCCCGCTTTTGCATTAGAAAAAGAATTTGAAAATTACAGTTTGACATTTGAAGCCGATGAAACTTTAGAATATTATCCATTGGAAAACGACTTACTTTTAAATCAATCTTCCCTAATTAATTTGGAGAAAAAAACGTTGCCACTAACCTATTCGCTTTTTGAAAATGATGCTTTGGTCTTCAAACAATTAAAATCTAAAAACATACAAATTGTAGAAAACAACAAACCCATTTTTAATTTTAATTTCAACGATTTTCCAAACTTTGGCATTTGGACTAAAATCAATGCGCCTTTTATTTGCCTTGAACCTTGGGTTGGCTATGCTGATACTGTTTCTGCCAACGGAAATATCCTTGAAAAAGAAGGAATTATATTATTAGAACCAAAAAAGAATACTACATTTACATTCAGTATTACCATTTTATAATTTCAAGAATGCTCATCATTAATTTTCATCCATTCCAAAATTTAGAAACCAAACGATTATTGCTTAGACAATTAGACAACAAAGATGTCAACGAAGTTTTGGAACTGCGCGGCAATCCTGAAACCATGAAATTTATTCCGCGACCATTGGCAAAAAATACAGATGATGCTTTGGAACATATCAAAATGATTAATGATAAAATCGATGAAAATGTTGGGATAAATTGGGCAATTACGGTTAAAGGAAGCGATAAAATGATTGGATTACTTGGTCATTATAGAATTCAACCTGAAAATCATCGAGCGGAAATTGGCTACATGATTTTACCTCAATATAACGGAAAAGGTTATGTTACCGAAGCTGTAAAAGCCGTAATGGAATATGGATTTAATCAAATGAATTTACATTCGATTGAAGCTGTTATTGATCCAGAAAACATTGCTTCGGAAAGAGTTTTACAAAAAATTGGTTTTGTAAAAGAAGCTCATATTCTTGAAAATGAACTCTATGAAGGGAAATTTTGGGATACCGTAATTTATTCGATGCTAAAAAGAAATTATAAATTTTAGTCTTTACTTTTTAACTTTGGCAACGTTCTAATATAGAGTTCTTCCACTTTTTTTCTTGCCCAATCGGTTTTTCGTAGAAAAGTTAAACTCGATTTAATGGATGGATTTTCGTTAAAACAGCGAATTTTAATCAATTCACCCAAGGTGTCAAAACCATAAAAGGCAACGAGTTCTTCAAGGATTTTTTGAAGTGTAACACCATGAAGCGGATTGTTCGAATGATTTTTTTCCATAGAACAAAGATATCACATTTCTAAAAATAAAAAAGCAAACCCTTTAAATGAAAGGGTTTGCTTTTTTATTTAGTAACTTTATACTACTAAAATCGCATTCCAACACCAAATCCCCAAAGCCAAGGATTAATATCAACTTCGGCTGGAATACTTAAACCGGTTAATAAATTTGAAGCATCAACTGTTACATCTGTTGATAAAAACAAACGTTTTACATCTACGTTGATAAAAAATGTATCGTCAAGCATTAAGTCAAAACCAACTTGTGCAGCATAACCTAAAGCATTGTCATATTTAATATCTTTAACAACGCTTCCTGCTTTTTGATTGTAGAAAATAGTGTAATTCAATCCAGCACCAACATAAGGTTTAAATACTTTTTCTTTCATTGGAAAAAAGTGATATTGTAATGTTAAAGTTGGAGGCAATAAGTAAACGCTACCTAGATCAACATCGGCACTTGTTGGTCCGCCAACAGCTGAAATATCTGAACCAACTGTGTTCACATCGTGTTTAGTTGTTCCAAGAATTAATTCGGCTGCAATGTTTTTGGTAAAGAAATAAGTAATGTCCAATTCAGGAATAAATGAATTTGAAATGTTTACATCGCCACCAATTACGCCAATTTTTGC
This sequence comes from Flavobacterium macrobrachii, assembly GCF_014486675.1. Classification (GTDB taxonomy): domain Bacteria; phylum Bacteroidota; class Bacteroidia; order Flavobacteriales; family Flavobacteriaceae; genus Flavobacterium; species Flavobacterium macrobrachii. The sequence continues at coordinate 32,845 of NZ_JACTAC010000032.1, read as the reverse complement.
ACTTTCGTTTGGAGTAACTCCAACACCGCGCAGTCTAATCATCCAATTTTTAAAATCATCTTTTTTTGTATCTTCTTGAGCATTTGCAGTGAAGCCTAAAAAAGCTAATCCAACTGCTAATAAAACTTTTTTCATTTTGATTATTTGGTTTAAAATTATACTCCAAAAGTATTATGAAGAATTTGCTTAAAAACTGACATAAATCATAGATTGAATATTTTTTTATCAATTTATTTTTCACACTTTTTTATCAAAAAAATTACCGTTTTGTTCTTACATTTGTTCGCTATGTTAAAAACAGTAAATATTCTTAATAAAAGAGCTCGATTTGATTATGAAATAATCGAGACTTATACTGCTGGAATTGTATTAACCGGAACAGAAATAAAATCCATCCGATTGGGCAAAGCCAATATTACCGAAGGTTTTTGTGAATTTCACAACGGCGAATTATTTGCCATCAATACTCAAATTGATGAATATCTTTATGGAAATCAGTTTAATCATAAAGCTAAAAGTGAACGTAAACTTTTATTAAACCGAAGAGAATTGAAAAAACTAGAACGCGCTTTGGACACCAAAGGTTTGACCATTATTCCGCTAAAACTTTTTACTAACGAAAAAGGTTTGGCTAAATTGGATATTGGCCTTTGTAGAGGAAAGAAAACCTATGACAAACGCGAAAGTTTGAAAGAACAAGACGTAAAACGTGACATTGCTCGAATTAAAAAAGAATATAAATAATTCTTGAATTTCAAATTAAGGATTATCCTAAATAAAAAATCCACCAATTATCAACACTAAATTTTGTGACAATTAGTGGATTATTTTTTTGAATTTATTTCTATTTAAAACCTACAACTTGTTCTTCAACGGTTAAAACTTCTTCTACAAAAGCTTTGTAATCTATATATTCAGATGTTTTAATATCATCCCAAGGTGTTTTTACTGTTCTGGTTATTTTTAATGAATTTGGAGCAACTAATTCAAACGCGATATCATAACTGTGTTTTTTAAACGCAAAGGTTTTATTTTCTGGAACTTCGGTGAATTTTTTTCCTTCGGGAATGTTCAATATTACCACCGAATGATACTCGTTACTATTTTCATAGGTAATGTATTTTATATCATAATTTCGAGTTTCTTGAGCAATGATATCTCGGGTATAAACTTTGTCGACAAATGGAATATCGATAATTTTTAGATTTCCAACGCTTTTTAATTTTTCACTTACCGAAATTTGGGTTTCAAACTCGATTGCATCGTCAAAAACTTCATTTTTAATCAACTTAGCCGAAAGTAATTTTACGGTTTTCTTCAACTTTGAATTGTATTGATCTTCCAAATCTTTTTTACGAACATCTTCGGTAGTTGAACTCGAAAACAATTCGTTGAAATAAGATTTGTTTGCGCCAACAACTTTTCGAGTATTGACAAAACTCATTTCTTTATCGGTAATTGTCACAACACTTGTTGTATTCAATTGATTTACAATAGCATTATCAAAAGGAATTTGAATAAGTGATGATTTTTCGTTTTCATTTTTATCAAAAGAAATTACCAAAGCATCAGCTTTGTACAACGAAACTGGCAACGACTTGAAAGGTAGAAATTTGTCTGTTAATTCTAAGAAAACCTCTTTTCCATTGATAATTGTTCTAACGATACAGTGGTTAAAATCTTTTGACGGAAGCGACATCATGTTTGAACTATTATCGTTGGTAGAAACCAAAACCAAGTTGGATTTTAATCCAGCCAATTGAGAAAAGGCTACAAATAAAGTTGAAACATCTTTGCAATCTCCCAATTTTGTTGTGATTGTTTTTGATGGCTTTTGTGGCACATAACCACTTTGTCTAAAATCCTGCGAACTGTATTTTATATTTTCTTCAATATACGTATAGATTTTTTTTGCAATTATTTCTTCTGATAAACCTGTTACGCCATTTGGAAAAATTTGGTCAAAAGTGCTTTTCGTAATTTTATCCAAAGTCAATGTTTTTTTCACTAAATCTGAATACCAATTGGATATTTCCTTCCAAGATTTAATTGAACTTACATTGATTGTATTAGTTAAATCAGCATAGTTTTTAGAATTTGGTTCCAATAAAGGTATTGCTGGAATGTTAGTTCTTTTCCAAATGGTGCAAAGTTTATTGTTTATTTTCTTGGTAGTTGGCGTAATAGTTCCGTTGAAAATTTTGCTTGTATATTGAACATCTTGAGGATTGATAATGCCAAAAATTGATTCCATCGAAGGATATGTACTATTAAAATAACAATCTAAATTGAAATCTTTAAAAAATCGTCCCGTTGAATTACTGTAGGATTCATATTCGATATAAACCACATCGCCAACTTCTAACTTAGAAAAAACTAATGTTCCCGAACCTTCTTCGGCTGGAACAATGCTTCCGTCTTTTTTAACAACTTCCGATTTTTGAAGCGTAATTGAATAGGTATTCAATCGATATTCTTTCATTTCTTCAATTCCATTTTCGCCCGTTATTTCATAAATCAAAACCACTTTTGACTTTCTTCCGCCTTCGGGTAAAATGTTTACAATGTATTCATCGACTAAAGTAACTACACCATAATCGCTTTTCATTTGAGAATTTCTTCTCTCTTTAATTAATTTATATTTGTCCTTAATATCAATTTCTTCAATTTCATCAGGTGTTTTGGTAATATCATACAACTGTTTTCTCAACGTGCTGTTTTCTGAATTATGCTCTAATGATTGACGAAGGTATTTTTCGGCTTCTTTTACATTATTCATATAATTGTAAACCATTCCTTTTCGTTCCATCAAATGATAAGAATAGGGATATAAAGCCAATGAATTATCGATTTCTACTAAAGCATCGTTATATTTTTTATCTTCAATTAACGAATTGATATAATCGGTTGCAACTCCAGTAAAATAAGGATAATTCTTTTTTCTTTCGGAGAAAAGTCGCTTCATGTCTTCTTTTCTATCTGCGGCACGATAATAACCAATAAGTTTTGACATTGCCGTAAAATTATCGGTTTTAGACACCAAATTTTCTAGCATTGAAATGGTTTTTTCTTTATTTTTTTCTAATGAATCATATAGAGGAGCAAAAGTTGTAATGTAGAATTCGCTATTATAAGTTGCCGCCAAAATGGTTTCAGCATTTTTCATCATTGCTTCTTTATTAGAATTTCTAGCGTTGATTAAAAAATCATATAAAATACTCAAAACAGGCGTTGCTAATTTTTTGGATTTTTCTCTGTATTTTTCCAATTCAGCTATACTGGTTGAACCTAACCATTCAGTATCTTGCGCTTTGGTAGCAATTGTATAATAATAATCTGGATCTTGAAGTTCCATATTTTTTATGATTTCATTGACCTTTGCAGCATCTTCTTTGTAAGCATAAAACTCTGCCAAACGTGTTTTTACGATAGAACTATTTGGATAGGTTTTATCTAATTCTTCGATAACGTCATCAGCTAATTCAAGTTTTTTATTATGAATATATGCATCATAAAGCATGAATTTATAGAATATTGAATTTGGATTTTCTTTTACTTTTTTAACCAAATAATCTTCAAAATCAGGGTTGATTTCTTCTAAATTCAAAGATTGAAGTGTTGATTTAACATAATCTTTATAAGTATTATGATAAACAATGTTTTCTATAATGTTATTTTGGGTGTCAGATACTGTAAAATAGAAGTAACTATTTCCACTAGAGATTGATGATTTTATCAAAATTCGGTTAATTCCTTTTGGCAATTTTACCTTCAATTTGTATGCATTCAAATCAGATAGTTTATTCAATGTATTTGCATAAACTTCGACATCGTTTACAAATATTTTCAGCGAAGCACTCATCCCAAAATTAAAAACAACATCGCGTTCTTCTGGATTTTCAGCAAAAACCTGTGAATACATAATTCCGTTTCCATATTCATCTTCGTTTGAAAATGTATGATAACCTTCGTTTTGCATCACTTTTGGATTGTACCAACCTACTTTTCCATTGCTATTGGCATCAAACAATTTATCGTTTTTTGGATAAATTTCTGGTTCATATTCAATGTCAATTCCGCTATCGTTCAAATTTTCAAATGTACCACAAAGTTGCCAATTCATTACAGCGTTCAACTGCTTGATATACTGATTGTAACCTTGATAATTTTTACGATTTCTATCGGCAATCGCTTTATAATAAATTACAATTGGATTGTTTTTAAAATTATCCAATTGTATCATCGTATCGACTTTTTTATAAATATTGTCATTAAAACCTAGTGTTTCAATATCATCCAAAAGGAATTGTTGCTTCATCAATGAAGTCAAATAATACTTGCTTTCAGGAAATTTCGCCAAAGTATTGACAAATTTTTCATCAAAATCAAATTTACCATTTTCCAATTCTATTATTTTTCCAAGTAAAAAGTATTCAATTTTACTTTCGGAAGTTGTTTTGAATTCTTTTTCAAAAAGTTTTTGAGCTTCGGTTCTTTTATTGGTTAATAACAAATCCCAAACTTTCTTTTCAGCAGTTTGTGCCAATGCAATGGTTGAGAATAACAAGAATAAAATTTGAAATTTCTTCATTATATAAAGTTTGGTTTTAATTTTTATTTTCTAAAAGTGGTACAAATCGAAATTCGCCGAATTCGTGTTTTTCAAACTGAGTTTCATTTTTTCGGATAAGCATTGTCATAACTTGCTCATTTTCGCCCAATGGAATAACTAATCTTCCACCAATTTTCAATTGTGCCATCAATGGTTTTGGAATAATTGGCGCGCCAGCTGTTACAATAATACTGTCAAACGGTGCATGATTTGGCAAACCTTTATAACCATCGCCAAAAGACAAATGCTTTGGTCGAATACCTAATTTTGGTAACAAAGCCGAAGTGATTTTAAACAATTCGTTTTGTCTTTCTACCGAAAAAACTTTGGCACCAAGCATGCATAAAACTGCGGTTTGATAACCTGAACCTGTTCCAATTTCAAGGATTTTATCATCTTTTTTCACCTGAAGCAACTGCGATTGAAACGCCACAGTATAAGGTTGTGAAATGGTTTGTCCAGCAGCAATCGGAAAAGCTTTATCTTGATATGCAAAATCTTCAAAACTAGAATTTAAGAACAAATGTCTTGGAATTTTTTTAATGGCATCCAAAACGCTTTTGTCTGTAATTCCTTTTTCTTCTAAAATCTTAGCTAACTGATTTCTAAGTCCTTGATGTTTGGCTGTATCTTTCAAAATTTGGGTAACATTAATTTTGGTAAAAATAGAAGTAAAAATTCCAAAATACAAATAACAAATTCCAAAAAAACTTTAATTCTGAAACTTGAAACTTGAAACAAATATCTTATTTTTGATAAAATTTATTTTTATGCTAAAAGTTGGCGTTTTGGGTGCAGGTCACCTTGGAAAAATACACTTACGATTGTTAAATCAATCAGAAAAATATGAATTAGTTGGGTTTTATGACGAAAACCCCGAATATGCCGAAAAAATCGCCGCCGAATTTGGATACAAACGTTTTGACACGATTGCCAAATTAATTCACGCCGTTGATGTTATTGACATTGTAACTCCTACTCTTTCGCACTACAAATGTGCTAAAGTTTCCATCAAATCAGGTAAACACGTTTTTATAGAAAAACCTATTTCGACTACAGTTGAAGAAGCCGAAGAGATTATTGCTTTAGCAAAAGAATACAACGTAAAAGGTCAAGTTGGTCATGTGGAACGTTTCAATCCAGCTTTTATTGCTGTGAAAGATCAAATTGAAAACCCAATGTTTATTGAAACGCATCGATTGGCAGAGTTTAATCCTCGTGGAACTGATGTTCCTGTGGTTTTGGATTTGATGATTCATGATATTGATGCTATCTTAAGTGTGGTAAAATCAAAAGTGAAAGCGGTTCACGCAAGTGGTGTTTCCGTTTTAAGTCAATCTCCAGATATTGCTAATGCTCGAATTGAATTTGAAAATGGTTGTGTTGCTAACATAACTTCGAGTAGAATCTCTATGAAAAACATGCGTAAATCACGCTTTTTTCAAAAAGATGCTTATATCTCTGTTGATTATTTAGATAAAATTTGTGAAGTTGTAAAAATGAAAGAAGCACCAGAAGTTCCAGGTGATTTTGATATGATTTTACAAAATGCTGAAGGCGAAAAGAAGCAAATTTACTTCAACAATCCTGATGTTTCTCCAAATAATGCCATTTTGGACGAATTAGAGACTTTTGCTGATGCCATAAATAACAATACAACTCCAGTGGTAACTTTAGAAGACGGAACGGAAGCTTTGCGAGTTGCTTATATGATTATTGATTCAATGAATGAAAAATAGATTACGTCCACTATGTAGACACAATTCGAAACAGAACTAAACCATTAAGATGTTAAGTTTCATTAAGCCTTAATTTTTCTTAATTTCTTAATGGTTCAAACTAAAACAAACTAAACAAACATAATGAATACAATTGCAGTAATTGGCGCAGGAACAATGGGCAACGGAATTGCTCACACTTTTGCACAAAGCGGTTTTACCGTAAAATTAATCGATATTTCTGAAAAATCCTTAGAAAAAGGAATGGCAACCATTGCTTCCAACCTTGATAGAATGGTTACTAAAGGAACAATTTCCGAAGAAGACAAACACAAAACCATAGGAAATATAATCACTTACACTGACATCAAAGATGGTGTTGTGGGTTGTGATTTAGTAGTTGAAGCTGCGACAGAAAACGTAACGCTAAAACTAAATATCTTCAAACAATTAAGCGAAGTTTGCGACCATAACGTGATTTTGGCAACCAATACTTCATCTATTTCTATCACGCAAATTGCAGCACAAGTTGTTCATCCGGAACGTGTAATTGGAATGCATTTTATGAATCCGGTGCCGATTATGAAATTAGTCGAAATTATACGTGGTTACAACACTTCGGATCAAGTGACAAAAATCATCATGGATTTATCAGTAAAATTAGGAAAAACTCCAACCGAAGTAAACGATTATCCGGGATTTGTAGCCAACAGAATTTTAATGCCAATGATTAACGAAAGTATTGAAACACTTTACAATGGTGTTGCCGGCGTTCAAGAAATTGACACAGTTATGAAACTCGGAATGGCACATCCGATGGGACCATTGCAATTAGCCGATTTTATTGGATTAGACGTTTGTCTTTCGATTTTAAACGTAATGTATGATGGTTTCAAAAATCCAAAATATGCTCCTTGCCCACTTTTAGTAAATATGGTAATGGCAGGAAAACTTGGTGTAAAATCAGGTGAAGGTTTCTATGATTATGCTGAAAGTAAAAAAGCCGAGAAAGTTTCATCTCAATTTAGTAAATAGTAAAAAGTGATTAGTGAATAGTCATTTCACAAAAGCTAATTACTATTCACTAATTACTAATCACTCAAAAACATGAGCAAAATAATCCCTTTCAAAGCCGTTCGACCAACTTCAGATAAAGTAAGTTTGGTAACCTGCAGAAATTATGACGATTATAGTTCGGCGGAACTTGCTGCTTGGTTGAGTTTCAATCCCTATTCGTTTTTGCACGTCATTCATCCTGCGTATATGCATTCGCAGAAAATTACTTTAGATAAACGTTTTAAAGGTGTTGCTCATAAATATCAAGATTTCAAAGAAGACGGAATTTTTATGGAAGAAGACAAATCCGTTTTCTTTTTATATGAAATCAAAACCAAAACACAATCTTTCACCGGAATTGTTGCTGGAACTTCGATAGATGATTATAAAAATAATGTCATCAAAAAACACGAAGACACTTTGCAGTATCGTGTAGAATACTTCAAGGATTATTTACACCAAACAGGTTTCAATACCGAACCAGTTTTAATTACGTATCCCGATAATGAAACGCTAAGCGATTGGATTTTTAAAAAGAAAAAAAGTCAGCCGATTTATAATTTTTCTACAACCAATAAAGAAAAACATCAGCTTTGGAAAATTGAAACCGATGAAGAAATTGCTTGGTTAGCGAAACAGTTTGAAGAAATTCCCGAATTATATATTGCAGATGGACATCATCGTTCGGCTTCGGCAGAAATGCTTTATGATGAAGATAGTCATTTAGGCAATGAGAATTTAAACTATTTTATGAGTTTTTTGATTGCGGAAAGTCAAGTTAAAATCTATGAATTCAACCGAATTATTCGTGATTTGAATGGTTATTCCAAAGAAGATTTTCTCGAAAAACTTTCTGAACATTTCATCATCAAAGACAAAGAACAGGAATTGTGGAAACCGCAAAGCAAATTTGAATTTGGCATGTATCTCGACGGAAGTTTTTATGCACTTTTTTATAAAATCAATGACAATTTCAAAAATCAAAATTCAATATTAACGAATTTAGACGCTCAAATTCTATATGATAAAGTTCTGCAACCATTACTTGGCATTGAAGATTTACGAAACGACGAACGTATTGAATATATTCCTGGAAAACAATCTATTGCAACAATAAAAGAATTGGTTGACGAAGGCGAATTTGAAGTTGGTTTCATGCTTTACCCAAGTGATATTTCAGAAATTAAAGCCTTGGCTGATAACAATTTAATCATGCCACCAAAAAGTACATATATTGAACCAAAGTTTCGTAGTGGTTTGATGGTTTATGAATTATGATTCAGAAAAAAGAGAAAAGAAAATAGACAAATGTCAATACAAGAAAATTTACTCCAAATAAAATCCCAACTTCCGTCAAACGTTACTTTAGTTGCGGTTTCAAAAACCAAACCTATTGAAGATTTAATGGAAGCTTACAATGCCGGTCAGCGAATTTTTGGAGAAAATAAAATCCAAGAAATGACCGAAAAATGGCAGCAAATGCCCAAAGACATTGAATGGCACATGATTGGTCACGTTCAGTCGAATAAAGTGAAATATATGATTCCGTATGTAAAACTCATTCACGGAGTTGACAGTTTGAAATTACTAAAAGAAATCAACCGTCAAGCCGTTCGTTGGCGAAAAAACATCAATTGTTTACTTCAAATTCACATTGCCGAAGAAGAAACTAAATTTGGTCTAAACGAAAATGAATTGATTGAGTTACTGAATTCTGATGAGTTTAAAGAAATGACCAATATTAAAGTCATAGGTTTAATGGGAATGGCTACTTTCACTGACAATCAAGAGCAAATAAAAAAAGAGTTTCAAAATTTAAAAAACATTTTCGACAAACTCCAACAACTTGAAACTTTAAACTTGAAACTCGAAACCCTTTCCATGGGAATGTCAGGCGATTATCAATTAGCCATCGATTGCGGTAGTACAATGGTTCGGATTGGAAGTAGTATATTTGGCGGAAGATAATGATTGAAGATTGTTAATTAACGATTTTTGATTTATGAACTTTTAAACTTGAAACCTTAAACTTTTTAAACAAAATATTATCTACGCTATTCTCGACATAGAAACCACCGGAGGACAATTCAACGAAGAAGGAATTACCGAAATCGCCATCTATAAATTTGACGGTCACGAAGTCGTTGATCAATTTATTAGCTTGGTCAATCCGGAAAAACCTATTCAACCGTTTGTGGTAAAACTGACCGGAATTAACAATGCAATGCTTCGTTCGGCGCCAAAATTCTATGAAGTTGCCAAACGAATTATTGAAATTACTCAAGATTGTATTGTCGTTGCTCATAATTCTTCTTTCGATTATCGAATTCTAAGAACTGAATTTTCACGTTTGGGATATGATTATATCAGACCAACACTTTGCACCGTTGAATTATCACAAAAACTCATTCCTGGACAACCTTCCTATAGTTTAGGAAAACTGGTTCGTTCACTCGGAATTCCTGTTGCCGATAGGCATCGAGCAAGTGGCGATGCAATGGCGACTGTGAAATTATTCAAAATGCTTTTGGCAAAAGATGTCGCAAAAGAAATTTTGATTAGTTCGATTAAAGCCGAAATCAAAAAAGGTTTAACTCCAAAATTGCTCGATATTGTAGAGAGCATGCCAACTAAAACCGGTATTTACTACATTCATAACGAAAAAGGCGATTTGATTTATATTGGCAAAAGTAAAAACATAAAAAAACGTATTAATCAGCATTTTACGGGAACATCGGGTAAAAGTAAAAAGATACAACGCGAAGTTTTTGCTGTAACTTATGAAGAAACTGGTAGCGAATTGATTGCTTTATTGAAAGAAAGCGAAGAAATCAAAATCAATAAACCGATTTACAATCGAGCGCAACGGAAAAGTATCTTTCAATATGCGCTTTATGTTGAAAAAGATGAAAACGGATATTTGGCTTTAAAAGTTCAAAAAGCCGATGGTCGAAAAAAAGAAATTACATCATTTACTTCTATTCAGGAAGGAAAAAATATGTTGTTTAAAATTACGGCAGAACATCAATTATGTCAAAAAATAAATGGTTTATATGAAACTAAAAATGGTTGTTTTCAACTAAAAATCAAAGAATGTAACGGTGCTTGTCTCGGCAAAGAAAATCCCGATGATTACAATCAACGTGTTGAAGAATTCATTAAAGAAATGAAATTTGAAAACAACAATATGGTTGTTATCGATCGTGGTAGAAAGATTGACGAACGCAGTGCTGTTTTAATTGAAAACGGAATTTACAAAGGTTATTGCTTTTTTGACTTGAATTATCAAGTAAGCAACATTGAAATCTTAAAAAATATTATTATTCCAATGCAAAACAATCGCGATATAAAAACCATTATTCAGGGTTATTTGAGAAGAAATAAAGTGATGAAGATTGTTAAGTTTTAATTTTTTATTTGGAGCTAATCCAGCTTTCCGCTATATCTTTTATAAATTTGTATTTAGCGATTTGCTAAATACAAATTTATAAAAGGATGCCGCTTCAATCTGGGCTAAAAACATATTAATTGGAAAAAAACTATCTCATCACCATCATCGGACCAACAGCAATCGGGAAAACTTACTTAAGTATTGCTTTGGCACAACATTTCAATTGCGATATCATTTCTTGCGATAGCCGACAGTTTTTTAAGGAAATGAAAATCGGTACAGCAGTTCCTTCTGAAGAAGAATTGGTAAGTGCAACACATCATTTTATTCAAAATAAATCGATTTTTGATAATTACTCGGTTGGTGATTTTGAAAAAGAAGCTCTTGCAAAATTGGATGAATTATTTTTGAAAAATAATGTTCAAATAATGGTTGGCGGAAGTGGTTTGTATGTTGATGCCGTTTTGAAAGGTTTCGATGATTTTCCAGATATTGATGAAAAAGTTCGAGTAAAAATAAATGCTGATTTTGAACAATTTGGAATAGATTATCTACAGCAAAAGTTAGCAGCATTAGATACTGATTATTTCCAAAAAATTTCAACCGAAAATCCGCAAACGTTACAAAATCCGCAACGGATGAAACGCTTTGTAGAAGTTTGTCTTGGAACAGGAAAACCGTATTCAAGTTTTATTGGACAAAAGAAAAACCAGCGCAACTTCACTCCTATTATCATAGGATTGGAAGCCGAAAGAGAAATGATGTACAACCGAATTAATCAACGTGTTGATATCATGATGAATGAAGGTTTACTAAAAGAAGTTGAATATTTATTCCCAAACAAAAACCTAAATGCTCTGCAAACCGTTGGTTATCGTGAATTATTTGATTTTTTTGAAGGAAAAACATCTTTGGAATTCGCCATTGAACAAATTAAAATGAACACACGTCGATTTGCAAAACGCCAAATTACTTGGTTTAAACGAACTGAAAATGTGCTTTGGTTTGATTATTTAACGGATAAAAAAAAGATTATAAAAAATATTAATCAGCATATAAGTCTTAATTCTTAATACTCATATCTTAATACTAAATGCCAATTTCACCCAACTTTACCTCTATTTTACAGGAAGAAAAAGAAATAAATTTTCTTCAATGTTATCCAAATGGTTATTTGAAATATACCGATTTGTGTAACATTTTGCAGTTAACTGCTGGTTTGCATGCAGAACTTGGCGGCATTAGTTTTAGCGATATGCAAGTGTTTCATCAAGCTTGGGTTTTAAGCAGAATGCGTGTTGAAATTAAGCGTTTACCAAAATGGCGTGATGTTGTTATGGTTAAAACTTGGATAAAGTCGTTGGAGAATTCGCGTTCGGTTCGATGTTTGGAATTGTATGTTGGTGATGAAAAAATTGTAGGTTGTGAAACATTTTGGGCTGTGATTAATACCAACAAAAGAAAACCTGAAAGCTTGGCTTTGCCTCACGAACATTTTGAAAAATTTCCAGAAAATGCCACCGAAAAAAAGTTTTCAAAAATAGTTTTAAAGGAAGAACTTGAGATTTTAGAAAATTATACCGTTCGGCTTTCGGATTTGGATGTTGTTAATCATGCTAATAATGTGAAATATTTGGAATGGTGTTTAAATAATTGTGATGTTAATCAATTAATTAACAATGGTTTGAAAGCTTTTGAAATGAATTTTATGCGTGAATTGTCGCTTGGTGACGAAGCTGTTATTGGTCGATATGATGATGTTTTTGTAATTTCTAATAATGACAAAGCATGTTTTGCTCTGGAACTGGAGTGGAATTAATGCCGGAAGTTTAGCCCCGATTGAAGCGGCATCCTTTATAACGAGTTTGCAAAACGAGTTGTAAAGATATAGCGGAAAGCGGGAATCAGCTCCAAAAAAAAATCCCCATCAAATTGACAGGGAAATTTAGTTATTTTTTGATTACTAATCTAAATCCTTCGCCGTGAATGTTTAGAATTTCAACGTTTGGATCGTCTTTTAGATATTTACGTAATTTGGCAATATAAACATCCATACTTCTAGAAGTGAAGTAGTTATCTTCTCTCCAAATCTTGGTTAATGCTAATTCTCTTGGCATTAAATCGTTTTCATAGATTGCCATCATTTTCAACAATTCTGATTCTTTTGGAGAAAGTTTGATTGGCTCGTTTCCTTCGAATGTTAAGAACCGTAGTTTTGAATTCAAGTTGAATTTACCAATTTGGAATTCAAATTTTGCTGGTTCGTTTTTGTTTTCGCTGGCTTTTCTTTGGATAATGGCTTTGATTTTCATTAAAAGCACATCCGAATCGAACGGTTTGTTCAAATAATCGTCGGCTCCAACTTTGTATCCTTTCATTACGTCTTCTTTCATTGACTTGGCTGTCAAGAAGATAAGCGGAATGTCTTTGTTTTTTTCTCTAATTTCTTTAGCCAAAGTATAACCGTCTTTGTAAGGCATCATTACGTCAAGAATACATAAATCGTAGTTATCTTTCTTGAATTTTTCAAAACCTTCCATTCCATTTTTGGCCAATGTAACTTCGAAATCATTTAGGGATAAATAATCTCTTAATACAACTCCAAAATTTTGGTCGTCTTCAACTAGCAATATTTTTTTAGTAGTTTCCATATATTTTAATTAATGAGTGGGACTTTTATTATAAACGTACTTCCTTTTCCTTTTTCGCTTTCTACAAATATTTGACCGTTATGGTCGTCAACAATTCTTTTTACATAGGATAAACCTAATCCGTGACCTTTTACATTGTGAACATCACCTGTATGTTCGCGGTAGAATTTTTCAAAAATTCTTTTTTGAGCAGCTTTGCTCATTCCTATACCGTTATCTTTTATTTTGATAATGATAAAGTCTTTTACATTTTCGGTTGTAACGACAATTTTAGGTGCTACAACTGAGTATTTTATGGCGTTGTCGAGAACATTTACTAGAACATTTGTAAAATGTACATCGTTAAGCAATACTGAATTTCTCGGTGCATCGAGATGTGTTTCAATGCTTCCTTGTCTGTCTTCGATTATTAAATGAACGTGTTCGATTGCGTCTTCAATAATTTCGTGAACATCGTGAGTTTCCTTGGAGATATCGAGTTCTTTTTTCTCAAGCTTTGATATTCGAAGAACGTTTTCTACTTGGGCATGCATTCGCTTATTTTCATCTTTTATCATTTGAAGATAGCGATTGACTTTTTCTTTGTCGTCGAAAACTTTTGGGTTTTTTATGGCATCCAATGCTAAATTGATTGTAGCAATTGGTGTTTTAAACTCATGTGTCATGTTGTTTATGAAATCGGTTTTGATTTCAGAAATTTGACGTTGTTTTATAATTTGACTTAATGCGCTAGAATATGCAATTACAATTACTAATGTAAAAATCATTGAAAGCACAGCAATTCCGATTAATTCTGAAATTAGAAATTTTTTCTTTTGAGGAAATTGTAATAACAATTGGTATTTTTTATTTCCATCATTATCAATTAAAATTGGAATTGAATAAGTTGATTCTTTGTCAAAGCTAAAATAATCTGATTTTATTTTGGTTGCTAATCCATTACTGTAAACACTAAATTCATATGGTGTATTGATACCGTAATCTTTTAATTCACTGGATAAAAGCTTATTAAGCAATTCATTTGAAATTCTATTTTGAATTGAATTCAGAGCAGCAACATCTTTATAGAAAATTTCAAACTGTGCATTGTCTAATAATTCTAATTTTCCTGATTTTTCAATTCGAAGTTCAGGTGTAATGTTTTGTTTCATTCCTGAATTATCAACGCTTTCGTTGTAAACTTCAGTTTTTCTATTAGCAGAAAAACTTTTTACTTTATTGACTTCACCATTTTTATCAAAGAACGACGAGTTTATTCCATAATCTTCTGAAATAATACTGTTAGAATAAATGATTGTTTCGTTTGTTCTTGAATCTCTTTGGTAATAACCAAATTCGAGAAAATCACTTTTTTGAGGCGTTTTTCCTATACTATCTTTTAAACGATTGTAGCGTTCATAGAAAGTGTATGCTTCATATTTGTTCAGTTTTTCGGCTACATTACCCAAAACTTGCTTAACATGATATCGAAATTGTTCTTCATTATTTTTTAACGAAGTATTAAACCAATATACTTGAACAAGTATTATTCCAATTAAGGATAAACTCATTAGCACAACAAGTAAACGGAAAAATAATTTATTCATCGAACAAATTTAACATTTTAACATTTAAGCTATAAAAACATTAACCAAAGATTAACATCTTACTATAAAATTATGAATTATTCAACTTTTTAAGAATTTCTTCTGCTTGTTTTAAAGCTTCATTAACAGAAATATTAATAATAACATAGTCACTTTTAGAAATTCTTTGTTCGTCCGTCCATTGGTTATTAATACGATCGAGTATTGATTCTCGAGAAGCATTGTCTCTTTTCATCACGCGATTAACCCGTTCTTCCAAAGGCGAAGTAACAGTAATTATTGAATCACAGTCTTTGTAACTTCCGCTTTCAAAAAGGATTGCGGCTTCTTTAATAATTATTGGATGATTTTTATATGTTGACAACCAATCGGTAAAGTGTTTTTTTACTGCAGGATGAATAATGGAGTTGAGTATTTTTAACTTTTTAGGATTTTGAAAAACGATTTGGGCTAAGGCTTTTCTATCAATTTTTTTGTTTTCGATGATTTCTTCTCCAAAAACAGCTTGCAGTTTAGCAATAATTTCAGAATTATCCATGAGTTTTTTTGCCTCATCATCAGCTATATATACAGGAATTCCAAGCGATGCAAAGTGTTTTGCTATCGTTGTTTTTCCGCTGCCAATTCCGCCTGTTAATCCAATTATTTTTGTCATCGTTTAAAGAATAATTCAGGAAAAGCTTTTTCGGGTTGCTGTTTTAGGACTTTTATTTTTAGAAATGATTTTAAATAACCTAATCCATAACCAAAAAACTGTCGGTTTACAGCAATTAAAGAAAGCAATCCTATTTCGAGACTTTTGTTTTGTATAGTCGAAAAAACTAAAATCATTAGGTAGTAAAAAGCATAAAGCAATGCCGGAAGTTTGTATCCAAAAATCAATAATATTACCGAAAATATTAATCCCATGACAAAAAGCGATGGAAACCAAAACGTGATTTTGCTATATTCTGGATACCACGAGTCAAGTATTGGTCGTGCTTTTCCAAATTTATTCACTTGAATGGAGAACTTATTCCAGTCAATTCTTCGCTTATGATACACGAAAGCATTTGGAAATAATCGGGTTTTATAGCCTAATTTCCACAAACGGATGGACAAATCGGGATCTTCGCCGGGATGAATATTTCCAAAACCTTTTGATTCTTCGAAGGCTTTTTTAGAAATTCCCATGTTGAAACTTCGGGGTTGAAACTTGCTGATTTTTTCAGAACCACCACGAATTCCGCCAGTTGTTAAAAACGAAGTCATGGTAAAATTGATGGCTTTTTGAATTTTTGAAAATGACTCATGAGCTGCATCTGAACCGCCAAAACAATCAACATAATTGGTTTCAAGTTCTTTTTCAACTTCCGATAAATAATTGGCTGGAATTAAACAATCGGAGTCTAATATGATAAAATAATCACCTTTGGCTACTTTCATTCCATAATTTCTAGAATCGCCTGGACCAGAGTTTTCTTTGAAATAATAGGAAATAGAAAATTTATCAGCATATTGACTGACAACATCTTTACAGTCAATTTTTGAACCATCTTCGATGATAACAATTTCATATTCCTTTTTATAATTAGATAATAACAAACTTTCTAAAAGTTCTTTTATTTCTTCTGGTCTGTTATAAATTGGAATGATTAAAGAAAACATGTGTACTATTTTTTTACAAATATACTTTAAATAAAAAAACCACCTTGATTACTCAGGATGGTTTTAAAATTATTTGATTAAAAAACTTATTCTTTAATAACTTTAACAGTTTTAGTTGCGTTATTAGAAGTAACTTTTACAAAATAAGCTCCACTTGCTAAATTAGACATATCAAGTTGTCCTTCATTTGCATTTGGTGTTAGATTTACTACTCTTTGACCAACTAAATTGTATACTTCAACATTAGAAATTTCTTGATTGTAAGAAACATTCAAAGTGTTTTTAGTTGGGTTTGGATATAATTTTAAACTTTCAAAACTAAAATTATCATTTGCTAATAATTGATTGGTAGAAACTTTCAAACAAAATGTTCCTGCATTATTTTGAGAATAACCAGAAACTCTAACATAATAAGTATCTCCAACAGTTACATCAGTATTTGTAATTAGTGAATTATATGAACTTCCATTTGTTAAAATTGTTTCTCCACCATCTTGATCACAAGCTAATTCAATTAAACCGTCACAACCTCCAGCATACAAAGCAATTTCAGTATCAACTAAAGTTCCACCCAAGAAATCAGTTGAGATATCTACAGTAGCTACGTTTGAAGGAACTGTAAAAGAAAACCAAACATCATTTTCACCATATTCAAAACATGCAGCTGCTTCTACACCAGAATCTGTTGCTCCTAAGTTAGTACCATTTGTGTTTGTTCCATTACATGTAGCTTCATCTAATTGAATCACTGTAGCATCAATACACTCATCGTTAGCTGGTGGTGCTAATGGCGTTGTAAAAGAAATTGTTGACCAAGCACTAAAGTTACCATTACAATTTGTTCTTACGTAAAAATAGTATATTGTAGTTTGATTTAAAACAGAAGTACTAAATGTATTTGTAGAAATCGAAGTTCCAGCACCTGTTGGAACAGTAGCAACAGTTGAAATAACATATTCGTAGTTACTTGCAGTCGAAACAGATTCCCAATTTACAGTAGCACTGTTAAAAGTAATTCCTGACGTAGCTAAACCGATTGGAGCGCTACATGATGGTGACAAATCAATTGAAATATTGTCTACATGAATGTTAAATTGATTTGTAATAGAATAAGCTTGAAAACCAAAATGGTATATTCCATCAGCATTTGGTGTAAAATCTACTTGATTATATGCTAAAGCACCATTATTTATAGCTGTATGATCAAACAAAATATTTGTCATATCTGCAGCGTTAGCACTGACACCATAAGCTACTTTCATTCTTTCAGTAAAAAAAGTTGAACTAGAACCAAAATTATATGAAATTCTATAAGATGTTCCAGCAACCATTTCTATTCCTCGAGTAAAGAACCATGTATCAGCTGGTGAAGTTGAATTGTATTGGTATCTTAAAGTATTATTCGTAAATCCGCTTCCAGGATTATTTACTACTGACCAAATATTCCCTGTACCATAGTTTACAGCAGATGTACACGTTGGTAATAATGGAGGTGATAAAGTTTCAAAATCTAAACTATAAGGAACTGAAGTAGACAAACAAGTAGTTGCAAACGTTCCAATTGATGACCAATCTGAAGTTTCTGAACCACAATTAGATCTTACCCAAAAATAGTATTGAGTTCCAACCATTAAAGAAGTTAAATTTGCAGAAGTTACACCTGCTCCTACACTTCCAGATGCCGAAGTTGCGGCCGTTGGTGCAGTATTACTAGTAGAAAAGTAATACTCATAACCATTACTTGGAGCTGATGCAGGTGCTGCCCAAGAAATTGTTGCTGAAGTTGTTGTAAATGATGAAGAAGCTAATCCGCTAGGAATTCCGCAATTTGGTAAATATTGAAATTGCGAATTATTACATGCTGCTGCACCACTACATGCTGCATCAATTGCATGATGTAATCTTACAGAGGTAACATTCAAAGCATTTACAGTTAATGGAGAAGTTCCATGAGCTATAACATTATTAGAGGCATCAGTTATTGTTACATAGTTTTGTGTACCAGCTCCATAAGTTGTTCCTGTTCTTGAAATAAATTGATAAGTTCCTCCAAGTATTAAACCATTGATAGTATTATATTCTGTATTTGAATAGGAACAGGTTGTTATATTTTGAACATTACCACTATTATTAGAAGTAACTGAAAGATACTCTGTAGACCTTACACACTGAGAATAAATGTTTTGTATTGAAAATAAAAGTAGAATAAATAGTATTGAACTATTTTTTTTTAGAGTAGTTTTTTTCATAAAATAAATTTAATAGTTAAAAGCATCCAAATTTATAAAAAAAAACCAACTATCAAGATATGGTTAGAGCAAAAAAAGACTTTACACTTCAAAATTTAACACCTAATTTTTTATGAGAGTATTAAAAAAAAATATCCAAGTTCAAGTACAGTTTTATAAAAAAACTATTATTCATAATGAAGTTTTCAATTCTTAAGTCATATAATTAATTATTTTCATTATCACATTTAGAATTTCTATTGAAAAACCCTTAAATGTCTTGTAATTAAAATCAATATTTAACATTAACTTCATAATTTTTAAAAGTAATGATGCATAAATGGAAAACAGTAAAGTTGCTAAATCAATTGTGACAACAATACACTGTTAATATTGCCTTGTCGGTTAACTCTTTTTCAATTTATAAGAAATCGTAATTACTTTTCATCCTATCATAATTTTTCGCTATTCCAATTTTACCTTTATAAATAATTAAGTAACTTTTGATAAAATTTAGAAGAAATAACTGTATTATAAATCCTCTTTTTTCTTTAATACACTTTTAAATAAAAAAACCACCTTGATTACTCAAGATGGTTTTAAAATTATTTGATTAAAAAACTTATTCTTTAATAACTTTAACAGTTTTAGTTGCGTTATTAGAAGTAACTTTTACAAAATAAGCTCCACTTGCTAAATTAGACATATCAAGTTGTCCTTCATTTGCATTTGGTGATAGATTTGCTACTCTTTGACCAACTAAATTGTATACTTCAACATTAGAAATTTCTTGATTGTAAGAAACATTCAAAGTGTTTTTAGTTGGGTTTGGATATAATTTTAAACTTTCAAAACTAAAATTATCATTTGCTAATAATTGATTGGTAGAAACTTTCAAACAAAATGTCCCTGCATCATCTTCAGAAAAACCTGAAACTCTAACATAATAAGTATCTCCAACAGTTACATCAGTATTTGTAATTAGTGAATTATATGAACTTCCATTTGTTAAAATTGTTTCTCCACCGTCTTGATCACAAGCTAATTCAATTAAACCGTCACAACCTCCAGCATACAAAGCAATTTCAGTATCAACTAAAGTTCCACCCAAGAAATCAGTTGAGATATCTACAGTAGCTACGTTTGAAGGAACTGTAAAAGAAAACCAAACATCATTTTCACCATATTCAAAACATGCAGCTGCTTCTACACCAGAATCTGTTGCTCCCAAGTTAGTACCATTTGTGTTTGTTCCATTACATGTAGCTTCATCTAATTGAATCACTGTAGCATCAATACACTCATCGTTAGCTGGTGGTAATGGTGGATTTACAACTAAAACACCACTAACAAATGCTGTACCATCCCAAAAATTACCTCCATTATTTGGATTTGAAGCATTTATTCCTCCATAAACATAAGCACCGCCATTCAGATTAAATCTAGTAGCATAATAATATGTTCCTGGTACAAGATTGGCTCCAATATTTGCTTGATATTCATCATCATTACCAGCATCTACATTAAAAGTCGCCGGAACCCATGTGTTCCATGTATTAGGATTTGAATTTTGACCTTCTGGACTTATTCCAACCCAAGCCAATATACCAGCTGGCTGTCCTGTTGTAGTATCAGTGAGACCAGCTTCATAAATTCTTCCATAAACTGTTCCTGAATTACCTTGGAAAACATCAAGATTAGGTGGCCATTGCAAGCTAACAAAATCAGGAGAATCAGCTGGTGGAACACCACAGATAACAGAACGAGTTCTATTGGAATTTGAAGACTCACAATTACTACTTACGTGAGTGTAAAACCTAACTTGACCTGTTACATTAGAAACCCAAGTCAGTGGTGAAGTACCAAATGCTACAGCTGTAAGACCTCCATCAGAACTTATAGTAATAAAATCTGTTACTACAGAACTTCTAAAAATATAAGTTTCACCCGCTGTTACATTTACCAAAGAATACTCACTAGCAAAACCACCAGTTGTTACGTTATTAACAGTTAATCCATCACATATATTTGGAGTGTATCCAGCTGCACCAGTTGGCCATTGGCCATACTCATCATTTAAACAATATCCAGGTGATGACTCAGTTGTAAAACTCCATATTGCACAACCAATTGCTTCACCAGCACTGTTTTTTGCAATTACTTGCCAATAAACTGTTAAATCATAAGCTTCGATTGCTCCTGCATTTATAGTAGTCTCAGTAACGTTATCAAAAAAAGTTAAATCCATTGGATCAATTCCACCATAAACATCATATGAAGTAGGTTCTCCACCTGTTGTAGCCATATCCCAAGACAAAATAACATCTCCAAAACCATTTATACCTGTAGCTGCATTAGCTGGGCTTGGATTAATTGGACAATCTGGAGCTGAAGCTGGAGGTGTAGATGACACAATAGTAGGAGAGTCAAAACAAAAACCCCAAACCCAAGCCGAACCAGCCACTGAATCATTGAAATAAATTCTATACTTAAATCCAGCCAACTGTGTTGGAGTGAAGCTTGAAAAATTTAATTCCGTACTTGTAAAAGTAGTTTTTGCTGGTGTACAAAATTCGTTGTTAACAACAGTATTATTTCCAGGTATATCCGTACCCCATGCTACCCATTGATTAGTATCTGCATTCCAATATTCTAATCTTAAAATATTTGCTGAAAGTGTTCTAAATACATATTGAGTAGTTACTCTGAGTTGTTTTTCTCCTGCATTAAATGCAGCTGTCAAGTTTATAACTGGAGATTCGGCAGCAATTTGATCATCAGAGGTGTTACCTGCATCATCGTCATCAAAAGCGAAATTTGAACTAGTTAAAGGATTTGCTTCAAATGCTAATGGACCAGAATTATATGAACCAGTTACAGTCCAAGATGCATTAGGCCAAGCTGCGTTTTGATTAATTACTTGTGAATAGCCTTGCCAGGCAAACAACAAAGTAAAAAGAAATAAGTAGATTTTTTTCATATATTATTAGTTTAAAAGTTAATTGGCTTAAATTTATGAATAAATAAAAAAACTCACAAGTATAATTTGTGAGTTTTTAATAAAATTCAAAAAATGTTGATAAAATCTAATTTTTAATACTTGCAACCATTTTTAGTTCATTGGCTTCTGCAGAGTAATCAACACTATCAAATCCGAAACCAAAAAGATTTAAGAAATCACTTTTATAACCTGTTAAATCTCCATTTTCTGTAAGTGTTTCAGTGCTGATTGATTTCCATAATTCAGCTATTTCATCTTGATAAACTTGTCTCATTTCCCAATCATCAATTCGAATTCTTCCTTTTTCATCAGTAGGTATTTCGCAACCATTATACAACCTATCCGAATACAATCGTTGCATTTGTTCGATACATCCTTCGTGACTTCCATCTTTTTTCATTATTTTGAATAATAAAGACATATATAATGGAACTACTGGAATAGCTGAACTTGCTTGTGTTACCAATGCTTTATTAACTGAAACAAATGCTTTTCCGTTGATTGCTTTTAAATCATTTGTAATATCAAAAGCGGTTGCTTCTAGATGATCTTTTGCTCTACCAATTGTACCTTTTCTATAAACAGCTTCTGTAACTTCTGGTCCAATATAAGAATAAGCAACCGTCATTGCGCCGTCGGCTAAAACTCCAGCTTCTTTCATTGCATTCATCCACATTGACCAATCTTCTCCGCCCATAACAACCACAGTATTATCAATATCTTCTTGAGTTGCTGGTTCAATCGTTACATCCGAAACTACACCTGTATGAAAATCAACGGTTTTATTTGTAAATGTATTTCCAATTGGTTTTAATGTAGAACGATGTAAAACTCCTGTCGTTGGATGCATTCTTACTGGTGAAGCCAAACTATAAATTACCAAATCAATTTGCCCTAAATCTTTTTTAATCAAATCGATTGTTTGCTGTTTCACTTCATTTGAAAACGCATCGCCATTGATACTTTTAGTATATAATCCTGCTTTAGTAGCTTCGTCCTCAAATGCAGCTGAGTTATACCAACCTGGAGTTGCTGTTTTTCCAGCTGATGGTTCTTTTTCAAAAAACACACCAATGGTTGCAGCATCACAACCAAAAGCACTCGTTATTCTTGATGCCAATCCAAATCCTGTTGAAGCTCCAATAACTAAAACGCGTTTTGCACCGTTTATTTTACCTTTTGATTTTACATATTCGATTTGGTTTTTTACATTTTGAGCACAACCATCTGGATGAGCTGTTAGGCAAATAAAACCTCGCATTCTTGGTTCGATTATCATATTCTTAGTTATTTGTTATTCTAATTTTTACAAAAGTAATCAATTAATTTAATAATGTTTTAGCATGTGTCAATGCCGATTCTGATGGATTTTTGCCCGATAACATTTCAGCTATTTCAAGAATTCTGTCATTTTCGTTAAGCAATATAATTTCGGAAACTGTTGTATTTTCTTTTGTTGTTTTAAAAACTTTATAGTGTACTTCGCCTTTTGAAGCTATTTGTGGCAAATGAGTTATCGCGAAAATTTGCATTTGATTACTCATTTTCTTCATAATTTCTGCCATATTATTGGCTATTTCTCCCGAAATTCCAGTATCGATCTCATCAAAAATTATGGTCGGAAGTTTTGTTTCTTCTGCTAAAACCGATTTTATTGCCAACATAATTCGAGACATTTCTCCGCCAGAAGCTACTTTTTTCAACAATCCAAAATTGGAACCTTTATTAGCAGAAAATAATAACTGAACATCGTCTTTTCCGTTAGAAAGAAAATTTTCTCCAAAATTAATTTCAAACTGAAACTGAGCATTTGACATACCTAGCTGTAATAAAATTGCACTCAATCGTTGGGTTAAATTAGGCACAACTCCTACTCTATTCTCGTGAATATTTTTGCTCACTTCATCTAATAAATCTCTCTTCGATTGAAGCTGATTTTGAAAAGCTGCTATTTGGTTTTCAATATCATTTGACAAAAAAACTTTGGCATCCAATTCATTTTTTATTGCAATTAATTCATCTATTGTTTCTACTTGATGCTTTTTTTGAAGCAAATAAATAGTTTGCAATTTTTGATTAACCAATTCTAATTTTTCAGGATTGAAAACTAATTTTTCAAGCTCGCTATTCAAATCTTGATTAATATCTTCAAGTTCAATAACAACGCTATTTACTCTTTCAAAAAGTTGATTATAGACTAAAGATAATCCGCTAATTTTTTGAAGTGAAATTCTAATTTCCTTTAAATTTTGAATTACACCAAATTGTTCTTCTTCAGAAATTGCAATCGATTTTTCAATGTTTTCTTTGATGAGTTCTACATTGTTTAGCATTTCCAATTCACCTTCCAAGATTTCTTGTTCGCCCAATTTTAAATCGGCCGCAAGCAATTCTTCCAATAAAAAGGTATTGTAATCTTGTTCTTTGTCTAACGAATTTTTATTTGAAATTAATTCCTTTAAACTGTTATCTATTTTTTTATAAAGTGATAATTCTGATTTGTATTGGCTAACTAAATTTTGATTTTTTGCTAATGAATCCAATAAAGTAATTTGAAAATCTTGATTACTCAATTCAAGTGTTTGATGCTGAGAATGAATATCAATTAAATAATCGCTCAAATATTGTAACTGCTGAAGATTAACTGGCGAATCGTTGATAAAAGCTCGTGTTTTTCCGCTAGGTAAAATTTCTCTTCTTATAATAGTTTCGGTTTCGTAATCGAGATCATTTTCTTCAAAAAAAGATTTTAAATCATAATTTTCGATAGTAAAAACAGCTTCAATAACACATTTTTCATCTTTATTTTTCAACGAAGTTAAATCGGCTCGTTTTCCACGAACTAAATCCAAAGCACCAAGAAGAATTGATTTTCCTGCACCAGTTTCACCAGTAATTACAGAAAAACCGCGAGAAAAATCGATGCTTAATTTTTCAATTAATGCAAAATTTTCAATCGAAAGTGATGTTATCATAATTAAAAATTAAATTGAGAAGTAGAAAATCACAATCTAATTGTTGTCCATTTACTTGAATTTACGGGAGAAATTCTGTTTAATTTATCAACAAAAGTTCTAATATCCATATTTGGTCCACCAGATAAAACCGAGACTATTTCATCGGATTTAGCATCAAAAAAAACTCTGGTTAAGAATGCATTTGGTCGAGAAGAATATATGGAAGAAAGAATTTCAACTGCACCAATTATATTTTCTTTTGCTATTTTTATATCTTCTGTCATTATATCCAATCCGTTTCTATGATATGCATAAAGTGCATCTCGAAAAGGTTGAAATGTACCAGAAAGTATATCATTTATTAAAAAAAATCGATTTTGATTGCCATCAGATTGACTCCAACCGCGGTAACCTCCTTGTTGCGCAGCAGTTTGAATTTGAAGCGCTAAATCTAGCCAATCTCGTCCACCATTTAATTTATATGTATCAGCATCTAATCCTAATATTATATAACTATAAAAAGATAACATAGAAACTAAATTTGATTCAAATGTTGCTGGATTAAAAATTAAATTTTCAAATTCAGTATATCTAAACGAAAAATCATTATCATTAAAATTGAATACAGGAGTTGAATAAGTTGAATTAAAGACTGGACGATTCGATTGAACTTGGATTGAAGCAGAAAAGTTATTATTTTCAAAACTATTAATAATAATAACCATAGAACAACTTATTTTTTCATGTTGCTTCAATGCTTCTCCAGTAAAATCAGTTTTATTTACAAAATCACTAATAGCAACTTGTAAATTTTTAAAAATCTGATTATTGGTTGTAGCAACTTTGTCAGTATTAATTTGAACGGTACAATTTAATTGCTGAGCGTTTACTGAGCAAAAAAACAACAACAAAAATACACTAAATGTCTTTTTCATAATATGAAATTATTTTGTTAACAATATCATTTGCTACTTCTTCTTTTGATTTAAGCGCTTGAGGTTCAATTGCAAAATCGTTACTAATAAAAGTTACTTTATTGGTAGATTTTCCAAATCCTGCGCCTTCATCACGAAGCGAATTTAAAACAATCAAATCTAAGTTTTTTTTCTGAATTTTCAACTTAGCATTTTCAATTTCATTTTCAGTTTCTAATGCAAAGCCAATTAAGTATTGATTTTTCTTTATTTTACCTAAAGAAGCCAATATATCTTTGGTTTTTTCGAGTTCTATAGAAAATTCGACTTCTGATTTTTTAATTTTTTGTTCGGCTACTTGTTTTGGTTTATAATCAGCAACCGCTGCGGCACAAATGGCTACATTACATGTTTCATAATACTGATGACATGCATCAAACATATCTTGTGCAGAAACAACTCGAACTAAATTGATGGAAGAATTTGCAGGTTTTAAATGTGTTGGTCCAGAAATTAAGGTAACTTCTGCACCAAGATTTGCAGCACAATTTGCAATATCAAATCCCATTTTTCCAGAAGAATGATTTCCTATAAATCGAACTGGATCAATAGCTTCATAGGTTGGTCCAGCGGTAATCAATATTTTTTTTCCTCTAAGAGGAAGTTTACTTTCGATATCTTTTTTAAGAAAAGCTAAGATACTTTCTGGTTCTGCCATTCTTCCTTCGCCTGATAATCCGCTGGCAAGTTCACCGCTTTCGGCTGGAATCATGATATTTCCAAATTCTTGCAGAGCTTTTAAACTAGTCATCGTAGATGGATGTTTATACATGTCTAAATCCATAGCTGGCGCAAAGTAAACTGGACATTTTGCAGATAGATAAGTAGCAATTAAAAGATTATCACAATTGCCGTTTGCCATTTTTGACAACGTATTGGCTGTTGCTGGAGCAATCAACATAAAATCAGCCCAAAGACCAAGTTCAACGTGATTATTCCACTGTGCATTCTCGTCATCTTCATTATAAAAAGTAGAATATACAGGATTTTTTGAGAGAGTGGATAATGTTAACGGAGTTATAAAATCCTTAGAAGCAGGTGTCATTATCACTTGGACATGTGCACCTGCTTTTATAAATAACCTAACTAATGTTGCGGTTTTATATGCGGCAATTCCACCAGAAATTCCTAGTACTATTTTTTTTCCGCTTAAAACCGACATACTTTTTTAGTCTTGGTTTGGATTTCTATAATAGATTTTATCGTCTAACCATTCTTGAACAGAAAGTGCATGAGGTTTTGGTAATTTCTCATAGAATTTAGATACTTCTATTTGCTCTTTGTTTTCAAAGATTTCTTCAAGACTATCATTGTAAGTAGCAAATTCATCTAACTTTTCAATCAATTCTTTTTTGATTTCAGAGTTAATTTGATTTGCTCTTTTTGCCATAATTGTTATAGCTTCATAAACGTTACCAGTACGTTCTTCAATTTGACTTTTGTTGTAAGTAATTGTGTTTACTGGTGCATTCGTCTTTTTTAAATCCATCACTAATTTATTTTAGAAAATTGTTTTAAATCGTTTTCAATTCGTGCCAACATTTCATCGGCTTTATTTTTAAATTCTGAATTGGTATTTAATTTTACCAAATTATTATAAGCAGTTTTTGCGTCTTCTAAACGTTCTTGCATTTTGGACGGAACGCTGTTAATGGCAAGCTTATATGAAGAATCAAATTTATAGTATAATGCTTTTTCTTTGTAAATTGTTCCTGGATAATTAATCATAAAATTATCTAATGCAACAATAGCTGATTTGTAATCTTCAATAGTGTTATATTGTTTAGCTACTTCAAAGGCTTTTTTTTCTAATTTTTCTCTTAAATCTTTTGCAACAATATTTGCTTCGGCTAAATAAGACGATTCAGGATACTCATCTATAAACGCTTGAATTTTATCAATAGCCTTGTAAGTATCGATTTGATCTAAACTGTAAACTGGGGAAAGTTTAGAATAACATTTTGCTCCTAGAAAAGATGCTTCTTCTAGTTTTTGACTTTTTGGATAATTTGCTACAAAACTCTCAAACTGATAACCTGCTGAATAGTATTGTTTGGTTAAATACAGTGATTGAGAATACATGTAAAACATTTTCTCTGCTGAAGGTTTCCCTTTGTAAGCTGGTGCAATTTGTTCAAATAATCGAATGGCTTTGCTGTACTTTTTTGCTTCAAACATTTTTTCTGCTGCTTCATATTTTACTGCAACATCTTCTGATTTCAATGCATTTTGGTATTCGCTACAAGACGAAAAAAGCAAAACAAAAGTAAAAAATACTAAAAATTTCTTCATTTAATTTATTATTCAGCCCAATTTTAAAGCCTTTGATGAGTTTAAAAAATCAACTGCAAATTTAGTTATTAATTATGGAATACAAAATATTTTTTTTTCGATTAAAAAAACGACTACATATTAGTGACTCTATCCACAAAATAATACAATCTATTTGCTAAATCTTCATTAACATTAACCAAAGGTAATCTAACTGTATTTTCAGATAATCCTAATGATTTGAATATTTCTTTAATTCCAGCTGGATTTCCTTGTTCAAAAATCATATCGATAGAATCTGCAAGCAAATAATGAATTTTGTATGCTTCATCTACCCTTTTATTCAATCCTAGACGAACCATTTCGGAGAATTCTTTTGGAAAACCTTCTGCTATAACCGAGATAACTCCTACTCCACCAGCCAAAACCATTGGCAACGTAATCATATCATCGCCAGAAATTACTAGAAAATCTTTTGGCTTATTTTTTATCAAAGTCATTGCTTGAACAATGTCGCCAGCAGCTTCTTTTATTGCAACTACATTTTTAAATTCATTTGCGAGTCGTATAACCGTTGAAGGCAACATATTACTTGCTGTTCTTCCCGGAACGTTATAAAGAATTATTGGTAAAGGCGAAACTTCGGCAATAGCTTTAAAATGTTGGTAAATTCCTTCTTGAGTTGGTTTGTTATAATATGGTGAAACCGAAAGTATTGCGGTAAAATCAGATAAATTTCTTGTTTGTAATTCATCAATCACTTCTTGAGTATTATTACTTCCAACGCCAAGAACCAAAGGCAATCTTCCATTGTTAGAATCAACAATTGTTTGAATTACAAGTTCTTTTTCTTGTTTACTTAATGTAGCCGTTTCAGCG
Source organism: Flavobacterium macrobrachii (assembly GCF_014486675.1). Lineage (GTDB taxonomy): Bacteria > Bacteroidota > Bacteroidia > Flavobacteriales > Flavobacteriaceae > Flavobacterium > Flavobacterium macrobrachii. Next base: position 3,874 of record NZ_JACTAC010000032.1, on the reverse strand, counting down.
GTTGTTCCAAGTACAACAAGGTAATCTATTCCGTTGTCGATTTGGAAATTCACAATTCTTTTTAAAGCTTCTACATCTACAGAAAAGTCTTTTTTAAACGGCGTAACTAGAGCAACTCCAGTTCCAATAAGTGATTGCATATTAAATTTTATTAAGTATTCTTAAATATTTGAACAATTCGTTTAGAAAAATTTTGTGATTTTCAGCATTGGTATCAATCATAAAATGATTTAACCGTTTATCAACCACACTAAAACCTACTTTAAAACTTGCTTTCGACAGTTGAGAAACTAACAATAATGCTGCTTTTTCGATATCATAGTAGTTTATTAATAAATCAAACGGTTCGTTTACAAACTGTTGTACTTCGAGTTTTTCAATTTTTCCGTTCCAACTTAGATTTTTGTAACTAAAAACAGGATAGTCAAATGTTTCGTTCTTTTTAATTTTATCCTTAAAAACCAAAACTTTAATATTGATTTCCAAAATTCCTTCACTTACCAATTCTTTGACTAAATCTTCTTTCTCATAAAAATAAGTTTCGTCAAAAACAATCCCAACTGTTTTTATCAATCCATCAGAAGATGAAAGTTTTACATTTGATAAATTTTTCTTAACTATTTTTTTCGTTAAAAGTTCCTTGATATAATTGAAAAACATTGTACTTTTACTTGGATTACAAATTTACTAAATTTGGTGGCATTTACGATGGTAAAACTAAAAAACTATAACGTTGTATTAAAACATTTTGTTTTATTATTAACATTTACGCTTTTCTTTTCTTGTGCAGAAAAAAAGTATCATGTATCAAGAATTGAAGGCAAAAAAATTGGAATTGAAAACATTATTTCAGAAAGTTCTGAAATTGAAAACTTTATCAAACCCTATCGAGATAAAATCAATGATGATTTAAGTCAAGTTTTGTCGTTTGCGCCGATAACTTTGGATAAAAATGGTGTTTGGCAAACCTCGGCTGGAAATTTTCTTTCGGATATTACTTTGGAGAAAACCAATCCCGTTTTTCAAAAAAGAGAAAACAAAACTATAGACATTTGTTTACTTAATCACGGTGGAATTCGCTCAATCATTCCAAGTGGAAACATCACTACTAGAACAGCTTATGAAGTAATGCCTTTTGAAAATACTACAATTGTTGTGGGTTTAAAAGGTGAACAAATTGAAGATATTGCCACTTATATTGTTTCCGAAAAAAAGCCGCATCCATTATCGGGAATGAATTTTACTATTGCAAAAGACAAAAGCGTAAAAGATATTATAGTACAAGGAAAACCATTGGATAAAAACAAAATTTATTACGTAGTAACTTCTGATTACCTCGTAAATGGTGGCGACAACATGGTTTTCTTCAAAAAAAGTGTTGAAAAATATGATTTGGATTATAAGTTGAGAAACGTAATGATTGATTATTTTAAAACCAATAAAGAAATCAAAGCTAATACTAACGAAAGAATAAAAGAAGAATAATTATGAAAAGAAGAGATTTTATTCAAAAAACAGCTATCAGTTCAGCTTTTTTAGGACTTGGTGGACTTTCGTTAAGTAGTTTTTCTACTATAAATAGCAAACATTTAACGATTTTGCACACGAATGATGTTCATAGTTACATTGATCCTTTTCCAGAAAATCATCCAAAAAATCCAAATATGGGCGGAGTTGCTCGTCGAGCTGCTTTAATTGAACAAATTAGAAAAGAAAATTCCAATTTGCTTTTACTTGATGCAGGCGATATTTTTCAAGGAACGCCTTATTTCAATTATTTTGGAGGTGAAATTGAATTTAAATTAATGAGCATGATGAAATATGATTTGGCAACTATTGGAAATCATGACTTTGATAACGGAATTGACGGCTTATACAATCAATTACCCAATGCGAGTTTTAGTTTTGTAAATGCAAATTATGATTTAAAAAACACTATACTTGATGGACATATAAAACCCTATAAAATCTTCAATAAAAACGGTATTAAAGTTGGTGTTTTTGGTCTAGGCGTTGAACTAGAAGGTTTAGTTGATAAACGAAATTATAAAGAAGCAGTTTATATAAATCCGGTGGAAATTACTCAAGATATAACTAACATTTTAAAGCACGAACAAAAATGTGATTTAGTAATTTGCCTATCGCACCTTGGTTATCAATATAAAAATGAACCTGAAAAAATTAGCGACACAAAATTGGCAACAATTACTAAAGATATTGACTTAATTATTGGCGGACACACACATACTTTTTTAGACAAACCAACAATTCTAAAAAATGTTGAAGGAAAAGATGTTATTGTAAATCAGGTTGGTTGTTATGGATTAAATCTCGGTCGAATTGATTTTTATTTTAACAATGATAAATCAAAAATAATTGAGGGAAAATCAATTATTATTTAATTGCTTTTTCAGCTTCAATTACATAGCGATAAAACGAGAAGAAAGCCATCGCATTTAACGACATTGATAGTGGTCTTAAAACCTGGCTATACTCATTTTCTAAATAGAATTTTTCAATAAATACAGAAAACTGCAACAACACAAACAACAATGCACTAATTAATAAAATTGAATTTTGCTTGTTGTCATTCATAACATAACCTGACAATGATATACCTACAAAAATTGAAATTAAAACATTTTGTACAATCAATATAATGGAATTATTCTCAGGAAATGTTGGTGTTTCAAAATACAAATACGAAAAAACAATTAAAAAAGGTAAAGTCGCTATAATCAAAGGCACAAAATCAGTTTTTTTATTCATTTTCAAAATAAAAATAATCAATAAAATTCTATGCAATGTAAACACTAATAAAGCATAAAAAAGTGCTTGATCAGTATTTGGAATAAAAAGCAAATTGGTAACAAGTGATAAAAACATTATCAAAACATAAATCTTACTTTTAATTTCACTTTCAAACAAGTACATCATTATAATTACCAATGGAATAAGTGGTTTAAATATCAATATCAAAGGCTTGAACACTAAATATTCAGCAGTAACTTCTATGATAAAAACCATAAAAAATAGATACATCAAATTCTTTGTTAACACTTTTCTATTATTCATAAAAAATTATAATTCTTTTACACTTGTAACAAATTCATACTTTGTCTTTGGCGAATCTTTTATCAAAATAAATTTTGTTAAATAAAATTGAGCCACAACAAATAACAGCATAGCAACTGAATGCAACAAATAATCATATCTTGAATAAAATTTTAACACAAAAACAAATTGAGAAACTGCAAAAAGCATTGTACTAACAAATAGATACAAATTAGATTTAGATGGCGTAATAATAAAACTACCCAAACTATAACCTCCTAAAAATACAATAAAAAGAGTATGCACGATGAATACCAATATAGAATTTCCCATTACTTCAAAAGACAAAAAACACACCGTAGTATAAATAAATAAAAACGGAATAGAACCTAGTATTAGAGGTGTTTTTGTGGGTAATTTAACCAATTTAAAAACTAAATAAATAATCAAAGATCTATAAACTAAAAAGAAAAATGAACCCAATAGAATATCATTTGTTTCTTTAGATATAAATATTAAGTTAGCTATCCATGAAAATAAGAGAGAAAGAACAAAAAATAAATTTACTTTTTTTGATTTAACTACATAAAAAGCTAATAAAAGTGGAATTAACATTGGTTTAAAAATCCATATTAGCTGAACATCATTAAAAAATTCTGCAATAATTTCAATTATAGAAACTATCAAAAACCGTAAATAAAAATATCGGATAATCTTTTGTCTAATTTTCTAATCATTTTCCAACAATCATTATTTCAGTAATATTGTGTGAAAATAACAAAAAAATTTAACATTTTTTTATAATTTTTAATAATTTTAT
>NZ_JACTAC010000031.1 GCF_014486675.1 Flavobacterium macrobrachii | reverse complement strand
TTCATACAAAACAAATATTTGAGCTAAAGTAGTTTTTTTATCGACATACAAACAAAAATATTGCTTTTGATAATTACTGTTTTGATACTTCAGGTTCCATTATTCATTGCTTACAATAAATTAAAACAACTTAAATACGTTTGGTTCTTAGAATTTACCGAAGGAAAATGGCTTTTAGATGCCATTGAAGAAGGTGGTTTATCACTTGAAATTGCTAAAATGCCAAATGTTATTCCTGATACTGTTGGGGTAACGGTTTAAAATCAAATTCAAGTTCAAAAATCAAATTCAAATTCAAAATTCAAATTCAAATTCAAGTTCAAGTTCAAAATTCTGATTTCTAACTTCTAAATTCTAATTTCATAATTGAGCTTATAGAAAGTATTTTTTATATTTACATCAATACAAATTACTATGTCATTAGATAAAAGTCGGGAGTTACCTATTTATAAAAAATCGGAGCAAATCTATTCTTTAGTAGAAAGTCTTCTTGCTTCAATACCCGAAGAGGATGATTATCTTCAAGCCACTAAGCACATGATGCTCGATGATGCAATGATTATTTCTGCAAAAATTGCTGGAGCTGAAGGTGGCAATCTGTACAGCATCCGAATGCAAAATGCTGCTATTATTAGAGATCATGCTATGCATTTGTATGTGCAAGTTGGTAGTTTACGCTTTCATAAGAGTTTTAAAGAAGTCGAATATGTAAAGCTAATTCGCAAAGAAATAGACGAGTTCAGACTTCTATTTATCGAATGGGTTGCCAGTTTTGATACCAACAATCATTTCTGGGATGAATGGGGATTGTTTAATCCGCCAGGTGCTATTCCGCCCAGTGAAGATGAAACGTATAACGATGATGATTTTGACATTAATGACTTTCTAAATGATGACGACGACGATTTTTAAATGTACTTCGCTCCTATCACCTTTCAAATCGATACAAAACCGATTTTATTTACATCAATTTCACTACGTTTTATCCAAACAAGCTCGTTGATTTCATCCTTAGCCGATATGGAAACTTCATCACTTGCTAAGGCACATTCATAGAAAATATCCATCGTTCTATAGGCAACATTTTTATAGATATAATTATTTGGAAACGTAGTTACATAAGATAAATTATCTGAAGTAATAGTTAATCCTAATTCTTCTTTGATTTCTCGACATACTGCTTCTTCGGCAGTTTCGTTGGGATCAATAAATCCACCAGGTAAATCGAGTTTTCCTTTGTCGGGGTTTACATTTCTAACCGTGAAAAGTATTTTATCTTCAAAAGTAAAAATAACGGCAACCGCAGCAGCAATGTTATGATACAATACAAAATCACAATCTTGACAATGAAACTTGAAGTTATTGTCGTAAGTGAAGTTGGTGCTGGCGCAATTGGGACAGAATTTAAAGAAATTGGTTTCGGTTGACATAGTTAGACACAGATTTTTTTTAATTTTTAGCCACGGATTACACGGATTTCTACAGATTATTTCAAAGATTAATTTGTGAAATTTGTGTTAGCTATAACTTCCCGAAAACCGTATTTTCTTGTTCGGTTACGCGGATGAATGTGGTTCGCTTGGTGAGTTCTTTTAGTTTGGATGCACCAACATAAGTACAAGTACTTCGTAATCCACCCAAAATGTCTTGTAACGTATCAATAACATCGCCTTTGAAAGCTACTTTTACTGTCTTGCCTTCGCTAGCGCGATATTCTGCAACGCCACCAACGTGCTTTTTCATCGCTATTTCAGAGCTCATGCCGTAGAATTGTTTGTACTTTTTACCGTTTTCTTCTATCAATTCGCCACCGCTTTCGGCATGTCCGGCAAGCATTCCGCCAAGCATTACAAAATCGGCTCCAGCACCAAATGCCTTAGCTACATCGCCAGGAATGGCACAACCGCCATCGCTGATAATATGTCCGCCTAAACCGTGAGCTGCATCGGCACATTCGATTATGGCAGAAAGTTGTGGATAACCAACGCCTGTTTTCACTCTAGTAGTACAAACCGAACCCGGACCAATACCTACTTTTACAATATCTGCACCTTCTAATAGAAGTTCTTCTACCATTTCACCAGTAACTACATTACCTGCAATGATTACTTTATTTAGGTATTGCTTACGTGCTTGTTTTAAGAAGTTTACAAAATGCTCCGAATAACCATTAGCTACATCAATACAGATGAATTTCAACTCCGAATTGAGCTCCATGATTTCGGCTAGTTTCTTAAAATCTTGTTTTCCTGTTCCTGTACTAACCGCTATATAATTAACGATTTCTGCTGGCGCTTTTTGAAGAAAACTGCTCCATTCTTCCACCGAATAATGTTTGTGAATACAGGAAAACAGTTTTTCCTTAGCCAAAGCTACTGCCATTTCAAATGTTCCAACGGTATCCATATTGGCTGCCATAATGGGAATTCCTGTCCAAGTTAGTGTGCTGTGTTTGAATTTGAATTCGCGTTCCAATGATACTTGCGCTCGGCTGTTTAAAGTAGAACGTTTTGGACGTATCATAACGTCTTTAAAGCCCAGTTTTAGTTCGGTTTCAATTCTCATAATTACTATGTTTGGTGGTATTCAAATGTAGTATTTTCAAGGTTTGGAAATTGGTGATTATGAATTTTACTCTTTGAAAATTATCAACAATTGTTAGTAAACTTTCTAAGCGTTCTCGATTAGCTGCGCTCCGTTCGGCTTTGCCTCGGGTCTATTTTCTATTTCAAAAACTGGCGTATGTAGTAAAAGTGAAATCGTCCTCAGTACGTCACTTCGAGTGGTTTTACGTAATGCAATGGAGTAAAATTGTATCGAGAAGCGATTATATCCTTCTGAAGGTTCTCGATACTATTTTATAAATTAAAAACTAGCGTTTTTAAAACAAAAAATCACTCCTTTAGATTTGTTTTAATAAATTTAGGTGAATTTAGAAAAGTGAAAAACTATTTTATTGACTTTGGTCAATTTTCAGACAAAGAGGTTAAAATAAATTTGTCAAAAATAAAAACAACCAAAGATGAAAAAACTAGTTATTGTATGCTTATTGTTAGTAAGTTGGAGTTCTTTTGCACAAACAGGTGTCATTCGCGGAACAATAACCGATAAACAATCGGAAAAAAGTATTGTGGGTGCTACCATCGAATTAGTCAGCGATCCAAGTAACAGCACAAACACGGATGAAAGAGGAAATTTTGAATTGCTAAATGTTCCTTTGGGTCGACAAACTATTCGCGTGAGTTATTTGGGTTATGAAAGTTCAACGGTGCCTGATATTGATGTTACTACAGGAAAAGAGGTTATTCTTTCCGTAGCACTAATCGAAAAATTTGATACCCTAGACGAAGTAGTCATTGTAAGTGATGGTAACAATAAAGCAAAATCCATCAATAAATTAGCTGCTGTTTCTGTCCGACAATTTTCTCCCGAAGAAGTAAACCGTTATGCTGGCGGACGAAGTGATGTGGCGCGATTGGCGTCTAACTTTGCGGGTGTTTCTACAGCTGATGATAGTAGAAACGATATTGTAGTTCGTGGAAATTCACCTACTGGTTTATTATGGCGATTGGAAGGTATTCCTATTCCAAGTCCGAATCATTTTGCCACCTTAGGAACAACAGGAAGTCCCGTTTCGGCATTGAATCCTAATTTGTTGGCTAACTCTGATTTTATCACCTCAGCGTTTCCTGCGGAATATGGTAATGCCATTGGTGGTGTTTTTGATTTAGGTTTACGTAAAGGAAACAATAAAGAATATGAATACTCCGCTGGTGTTGCTGCCTTTCCCGGAGCTGAACTAATGGCGGAAGGTCCGATGGGTAAAAAAGGAGGTTCGTTTTTGGTGGCTGGTCGCTATGGCATCGTTGGTGTATTAGGACTAGCTGGAACAGCAGCACAACCCAATTATAATGACATTTCCTTTAACCTAGATTTTGGAAAAGGAAAGTTAGGTAATCTCTCGGTATTTGGGATTTTAGGAAATTCCAACATTGATTTGATTGGTGATGATGTAGAATTATCGAGCGATGATTTATTCGCTACTCGCGATGAGGATGCTTTTGTAACTTCTAATTTTGGCGTTGTTGGATTGAAACATACCATTGATATTGGTTCAAAATCCTATTTGAAAACGGTATTCAGTGCTTCTACTTCGGGTAATACTTATGAGGAAGACCGTTATTTTAATTTGGATACGCCAACAGAGTTTAAACTTCGATTTACCGAAGTAGATAATACCGAGAATAGAATAACGTTTTCTACACTTTTTAACTCTAAAATTTCTAAGAAAATTACTTTTAGAAGTGGTTTATTATATGAAAACTTTTCATTAGAAAACAAATTGAACGATAGAGACAAACAAGATGATAACGATGGCGACGGACAACCTGATTTTGTGAATTTGATTGATAATGATGGCTCCTACTCTATTATTCAACCGTATGCCATGGGACAATTTCGTTTGACTGAAAAACTAACCTTCAATGCTGGTTTACATGGACAGTACTTTTCGTTGAATGAAGAGTTTGTTTTCGAACCCAGAACAGCTTTGACTTATGCCATCAATAATAAAAGCTCTGTGAATATTGGTTATGGATTGCACCATCAGAATGTTACTGCACCACTATTATTTTTAAATGAAAACATAGGTGGAAACCTAGTTCAAAGTAACAAAAACTTAGATTTGACAAGAAGTGCTCATTACGTAATTGGATATGATTTGCGCTTTGCCGACAAATGGAGAGCTAAAGTAGAGGTGTATTACCAAGATATTGATAAAGCAGCTGTAGAAAAAACACCATCAGGATATTCTTCACTCACCGAAGGTGCGAGTTTTGGTTTTACAGTTGATAAAAATTCTCTTGTGAGCACGGGAACAGGTTTTAATCAAGGTGTGGAATTTACTTTGGAAAAATTCTTTAGCAAAGGCTATAATTTACTTTTTACTACTTCTCTTTTTGAAAGCAAATATACTGGTAGTGATGGGATTGAAAGAAATTCACCTTTTAATAATGGGTATGTCATCAATGCCTTGGCGGGTAAAGAATTCAAAATTGGAAAAGCCAAAAAGAATATTTTTAGTATCAATACAAAATTTACTACTGCTGGCGGAAGATATTACACACCAGTTGATTTAGCCGCATCTCAAGCAGCTGGCTATGAGATAAGAGATGATGCCAATGCTTATAGTGAACAATATGACGCTTATTTGCGATTGGATTTGAAATTTGGCTTTAAATTCAATAGTAAAAAGAAGAAGCGTTCGCACCAGTTTTATGTTGATTTACAAAACATTACCGACAACAGCAATGTGTTTTCAAGAGATTTTAACAGAGTAACACAACAAGTGAATCAAATTGACCAAATTGGATTTCAACCCGACTTTGGTTATAGATTTCAATTTTAAAAACCGTTAGTTTCATGTTTGATTTTAGAGTTTGCTGGTAGTAAAATACTAATCAAACTCTATTTTTTTAACTTTACATTCATAAAAGAAAAAAGATGAACGATAATTTAAGACTATTTTTATCAAGGTTTGAAAAGTTGACCGACCAAGAGATGGATGCTTTTATTGCAATATTCAAACCATTAACCATTAAAAAACTAGACCATCTTTTTTTAGAAGGCGAAATGGTTTCCAGTATTTATTACATAAATGATGGTGTTATGCGAGGATATTATAATAAAGAAAATGAAGAAATAACTACTCATTTTTATTTTGGTCCAACAATAGTTACCGATTTAATAGCTGTGAGAGGTACTGTTCCAACCAAAATGAATGTTCAAGCACTAAAAAATTGTACTGGGATGATAGCTAATTTTTCCGAATTAGATGCGTTGATTGATCGATATCCAACAATTGAGTCGGTGTTTTTTAAATTTCTTGAACATTTGTATCTTTTTGGTATGGCACGCCAGCATTCCTTCATTTTTGATACACCACAAGAACGTTACATTAAATTATTTGGTGAACGACCAAAAGTGATTGCCGAAATTCCGCAACGCTATATTGCTTCCTATTTGGGTATCAAACCTGAAACTTTAAGTAGAATTAAAGCACGCATTTTTAAAGAACTATAACATGGAGAATTTTAAAGCATTTACGTCTCAATTTGCAACATTGACGGATAAAGAAATGACTGACTTGAAAGATTTATTTGAACCAGTAAGGGTGAAAAAAATGGATCATGTATTGGTTTCAGGAACGTATGTAAAAGATTTGTTTTTCTTTAACAAAGGAACATTCAGGGTTTATCATCTTAAAGATGGTGAAGAGTTTACCTCAAAGTTTTTATACGCTCCATGTATTTATGCCGAATTGTTTTCGATACGAAAAGTAACGCCCACATTCTTAAATATTCAGGCCTTGAACGATTGCGATTGTTATAAAGCAAATTTTGTCAAAATTGAACAATTATTGGAAACAAGCCCAAATATCAGGAGGTTGTTTTTGAAATTATACGAGCATATTTACATGAAAAGTTCAAAAAGACAAGTTTCCTTTATTTTAGACTCACAAAGTAAACGGTATACTGATTTAATTGCGGAATTTCCAAATATACTGAACGAAATTCCATTGCAATATATTGCTTCTTTTATTGGCGTTAAACCAGAAACGTTGAGCAGAATTAGGAAGAAAAATAATCAATAACTTATATAAAAAAAGTCAAACCAATCGATTTGACTTTTTTTATTGAATTAAAGTTTAAAACAAATTAATTTTTAAAATCTCTTTCAAGAACTTCTTTTAAAGTTGTTGGTTTTTTTCCAGTTACTAAAAACACATCGTCAGTCAATAAATTAACTTCGCTTTTGGCTATAATTTGATAAACATCCGTAAGATAATCTCCAACAAATGTCGGCGCACCAGAAGTTTCTAAAACTTGTTTGAAAATTTCGGGCGAAGGATTTGGATAATGTATTTCTTTACTTAAAACCTCAGAAATAATAGCTGCTGCATCAAAGTAGGAAAGCAACTCAGGTCCAGTTAATCGATAAACTTTTTTAGAATGCTCATCAGAAATTAATGTTTCAACAGCTACAGTTGCAATATCTTCTACATCAACAAAACCAACTTTTCCTTCTCCAGCTGGCATAAAAACAATATTTCGTTCATTGATGTTTTCAAATTCATAATTTTTAAAATTTTGACTGAAAAATGAAGGTTGCAAAATCGTATAATCGTAGTTTTCATTTTTAAGTTTTTGCTCTATTTTGGTGTGAAAATCCAATTGACTTCCCATTTTATCCGAAGCTAAAGCAGAAAAATAAACAATTCTATTGATGCCTTGTTTTTTTATAAAATCTAAGAAAGGTATTATCAATTCATCAACTTTTAATTGCAATGGTGGACCTAATAAAAAGACTTTATCGATACCTTTTAACGAATTTTCGAAAGTTGAAGCATCAGAAAAATCAAATGTTCTAATTTGAACTTCTTTGCCAAAAACTTCTTTTGCTTTTTCTACATTTCGGCTACCAACAACAAAATCTATTTTTCTTTCTGTTAGCTTTTTTACTAAAGCTTTACCATTGGTTCCCGTTGCGCCAGTTACAAAAATTTTACCCATTTTACTTTTTATTAAATTTATATTAGTTACTTTTGATAACCCAAAATTAAATAGTAACTATTGAATATACAAGAGGGTACAGACGAATAACTAGATAACATTGATGTAACTATTATGGAAAATAAAGAGATTGTAACAGATAAAAATTTTCAAAATATTTTTGAACTTGCCAATTCATCACGCGATGGCATATGTCCTGTAAGAGATATTATCGCAAGAATTAGCGACAAATGGACATTATTGGCCATTTATGCATTAGGCGGTTATGGAAAAATGCGATTTAATGAACTCAAACAGCGCATTGGCGATGTATCGCAACGAATGTTAACTGTTACCTTACGAAATCTAGAAGCCGATGGGTTAGTTAATAGAAAAGTATTTCCTGAAGTGCCGCCAAGAGTAGAATATGAATTAACATCTCTTGGAATAAGTTTAATGAACCAAATGAAATATATTATTGATTGGGCAAATGAAAATGGAGAGGAAATAATTAAATATAGAGAATCTAAACTTAAATAATATTTAATGAAGTAATTTCAAAATATATTCGATGAAATTCTACTACTGTATTTAGCTTCATTTATTGGTTTTAAGCCAGAAACTTTGACCATAATTTAGAAGATAATATTACATAATTTATAAAAAAAAAATTAATACTACATCTACTCAAATACTTCGTAATAATAAATTTAATAATTGAATAACATTATTGTATAGTAAAAGAGTAACATTTTTTCTGTAAGTTATACTATTATAATTAAAATCCATGATTTAAATTGTAATTTAAACTTCACTTATTATGAAAAATTTAATTTTTTTAACTGCTTTGTTTTTCAACACTCTTGCCAATGCTCAAGAAAATACATGGAAAAAGCTAGAAACAGAAGCCTATCCTGGAAAACAAGACGACATCACTTTTGTAGATGAAAATACGGGTTGGTATGTAAACGGTTATGGAAAAATTTTTAACACCACTGATGGTGGTCAAACTTGGAACAAGCAACTGGAGCAAAAAGGCTCTTTTTTCAGAACGATTGCTTTTGTGGATAAAAACATTGGTTTTGCTGGCACAGTAGGAACCGATTATTTTCCAAATGTAACTGATACCATTCCTTTATACCAAACAAAAGATGCCGGAAAAACATGGAGTCCCGTTTCCTATAAAGGACCTTATGTAAAAGGACTTTGTGCTATAGATATTGTTAAAGAGCAATACATTAACCACGGAAAAATTGATTACAAAACCCATTTGTTTGCCGTTGGTCGTGTGGGCAGTCCAGCTAATTTGATGGTTTCACATGATGCTGGTCAGACTTGGACATCACAGAGCATGAATGAAGAGGCTAAAATGTTGTTTGATATTAAAATGTTTGATAAAAATAATGGAATAGCTTGTGCGGCGACCAGTGAAGATATTACCAAATCAAATGCGTTGCTACTTAAAACTACAGATGGTGGAAAATCATGGAAAAAAGTATATCAATCCAATAGACCATTTGAAACCACTTGGAAAGTTTCTTTCCCTTCAGAACAAGTTGGTTATGTCACCATTCAGTCTTATAACCCTGACCCTAATGTTAAACAACAACGAATAGCTAAGACTACTGACGGTGGTTTAACATGGACAGAACTAAACTTAGTTGAAGATGCCAGTGCGCGTGAATTTGGTATTGGTTTCATAGATGAAAATCATGGTTTTGTTGGAACAATGAACAGCGGTTTTGAAACTAAAGATGGCGGTCAAACTTGGACAAAAATTGACTTGGGTAGAGCCTGCAACAAAATTAGAATATATAAAAATGCAGAAGGTAAAGCTTATGGGTATGCCATTGGTGTACATGTGTTTAAGTACTAATTCATTCCGATTAAATTATTCTTTTAATAGATTGGGTTAATTTCTGATTGAAATAAAAACGTTTTTAAAATAAACAAATCTAAAGGAGTGGTTTTACGCAATGCAATGGAGTAAAATTGTATCGAGAAGCTGTTATAAAAACGAATTTCCTTCTAAAGGTTCTCGATACAATTTTCTATTTCAAAAACTGGCGTTTTTAAAATAGAAAATCACTCGAACTGACGTATGTAGTAAAAGGAAAATCGTCCTGAATTCGTCACTTCGAGTGGTTTTTAAAACTTCAAATGCTAATTTGTAGTTTTAAAAATTGTATCGAGAAGCATTGTTATTAAAAAATCCCTATTTTAGCTAAATGCAACAATCTTATGTTTACATACTTAAATGTGCAGACGGAACTTTTTACACTGGAGTTTCTAGTAATTTAACCCAGCGTTTATTTCAGCACGAAACAGGTTATTATCCTGATTGCTACACAGCATCTCGAAGACCTGTTGAATTGGTTTTTTATGCGGAGTTTACTGATATTAACTTAGCCATTGAAAAAGAAAAACAAATTAAAAAATGGTCAAGAGCTAAAAAATTAGCTCTAATCAATGATGATTTTGATGCCTTACCAAATTTGGCAAAAAAGAAGTTTAATAAATAAAGGTTCTCGATTGTAAAAGAAAATCTTCCTCAACACGTCACTTCGAGTAATTTTACGTAATGAAATGGAGTAAAATTGTATCGAGAAGCGATTATATCCTTCTAAAGGTTCTCGATACAATTTTCTATTCCAAAAACTAGCGTTTTTAAAATAGAAAATCACTCGAACTGACGTATGTAGTAAAAGGGAAATCATTCTCAATACGTCACTTCGAGTGGTTTTACGCAATGCAATGGAGTAAAATTGTATCGAGAAGCTGTTAAAAAACGAATTTCCTTCTGAAGGTTCTCGATACTATTTTCTATTTCAAAAACTAGCGTTTTTAAAATAGAAAATCACTCGAACTGACGATGGTAGTAAAAGGAAAATCATTCTCAATACGTCACTTCGAGTGGTTTTACGTAATGCAATGGAGTAAAATTGTATCGAGAAGCGATTATATCCTTCTAAAGGTTCTCGATACAATTTTCTATTCCAAAAACTAGCGTTTTTAAAATAGAAAATCACTCGAACTGACGTATGTAGTAAAAGGGAAATCGTCCTCAGTACGTCACTTCGAGTGGTTTTTAGAACTGCAAATGCCAATTTGTAGTTTTAAAAATTGTATCGAGAAGCTTTTATAGAACAAATATCCTTCGAAAGGTTCTCGATTAGCTGCGCTCCGTTCGGCTTTGCCTCGGGTCTATTTTCTATTTCAAAAACTGGCGTTTTTAAAATAGAAAATCACTCGAACTGACGATAGTGCTGAATAGAAAAATCGTCCTCAATAAGTCACTTCGAGTGGTTTTTAGAACTGCAAATGCCAATTTGTAGTTTTAAAAATTGTATCGAGAAGCTGTTATAAAAACGAATTTCCTTCTAAAGGTTCTCGATACAATTTTCTATTTTAAAAACTGGCGTTTTTAAAATAGAAAATCACTCGAACTGACGATAGTGCTAAATAGAAAAATCGTCCTCAGTACGTCACTTCGAGTGGTTTTTAGAACTGCAAATGCCAATTTGTAGTTTTAAAAATTGTATCGAGAAGCATTGTTATTAAAAAATCCCTATTTTAGCTAAATGCAACAATCTTATGTTTACATACTTAAATGTGCAGACGGAACTTTTTACACTGAAGTTTCTAGTAATTTAACCCAGCGTTTATTTCAGCACGAAACAGGTTATTATCCTGATTGCTACACAGCATCTCGAAGACCTGTTGAATTGGTTTTTTATGCCGAGTTTACTGATATTAACTTAGCCATTGAAAAAGAAAAACAAATTAAAAAATGGTCAAGAGCTAAAAAATTAGCTCTAATCAATGATGATTTTGATGTCTTACCAAATTTAGCAAAAAAGAAATTTAATAAATAAAGGTTCTCGATACAATTTTCTATTTCAAAAACTGGCGTTTTTAAAATAGAAAATCACTCGAACTGACGATAGTGCTGAATAGAAAAATCGTCCTCAGTACGTCACTTCGAGTGGTTTTTAGAACTGCAAATGCCAATTTGTAGTTTTAAAAATTGTATCGAGAAGCTGTTATAAAAACGAATTTCCTTCTAAAGGTTCTCGATACAATTTTCTATTTCAAAAACTGGCGTTTTTAAAATAGAAAATCACTCGAACTGACGATAGTACTAAATAGAAAAATCGTCCTCAACACGTCACTTCGAGTGATTTTTAGAACTGCAAATGCCAATTTGTAGTTTTAAAAATTGTATCGAGAAGCTGTTATAAAAACGAATTTCCTTCTAAAGGTTCTCGATTAGCTTCGCTCCGTTCGGCTTTGCCTCGGGTCTATTTTCTATTTCAAAAACTGGCGTTTTTAAAATAGAAAATCACTCGAACTGACGTATGTAGTAAAAGGGAAATCGTCCTGAATTCGTCACCTCGAGTGATTTTACGTAATGCAATGGAGTAAAATTGTATCGAGAAGCTGTTATAAAAACGAATTTCCTTCTAAAGGTTCTCGATTAGCTATGCTCCGTTCGGCTTTGCCTCGGGTCTATTTTCTATTCCAAAAACTGGCGTTTTTAAAATAAAAAATCACTCGAACTGACGATGGTAGTAAAAGGGAAATCAGCCTCAATACGTCACTTCGAGTGGTTTTACGCAATGCAATGGAGTAAAATTGTATCGAGAAGCTTTTATAGAACGAATATCCTTCGAAAGGTTCTCGATTAGCTACGCTCCGTTCGGCTTTGCCTCGGGTCTATTTTCTATTTCAAAAACTGGCGTTTTTAAAATAGAAAATCACTCGAACTGATGATGGTAGTAAAAGGGAAATCGTCCTCAGTACGTCACTTCGAGTGGTTTTACGTAATGCAATGGAGTAAAATTGTATCAAGAAGCATTGTTATTAAAAAATCGCTATATTTATAATCGACTAAACCTCAACCCTATGGCTAGTTACATTACACCGCTTAATCTTACTTATGACCAACCCATGCCTGCCTTTTTCATGTTCCGGAAGATTATTTATACCGTTGTGCGACTAAAGACCTATAAACGACTAACTGCTCCAACACTGTTTGAATTTTTGGTGAAGGATGTAAACGGAAATGTATTGTCTAAAGAGTATATCACGATGGTCTTAAACGAAACTACTCATGAGTATGAAGACCACTACTTTGGTTTTCAGTATGATGGCAGTAAAGAATTCCTGATTATTACCCCTATTAATACTGGTAGTGCAACCGATGTTTGTATTGGCTTTGCACTGGAGTATGTTAAAATTGCAGATGTAAATGATCCCGATGGAGACGGAGGCTGGCACTCGCCTACTACCCAAAAACCTTTAACCCCAAAAGTACCTCAGCTGGAGTTGTACTAATAGACTATATTTTTAACTATTTTTTATTTAATAGATGCTTTTCCTGACGTTTTAAAAATGTTAAAATTTCATTGAATGAAATTTCCTATATTCCTTTGTTTTAAGGGCATTCAAACTTACATAAATATTTAATTATTTGAATATCAACACTTTACATTTTTACCCAAAATACCGATAAACGGTCACGTTTGTTAAAAAGAACAGTGTTTTGTGGATAAGTTTGACTTTCTTTTTCCGTTTCATTTGCTAATCTTTGTAAAGCAGTAAGGCACTCACTAGCAGTGTACTTAGCAAAAGTCTTTATTTTTTTAATTTAATACCTCAAAAAATATGAGCATTAAATTTAAAACATTAGCTAGAAAAAATCCTCAGGACATTTTGGCTCCTGAGAAGTACTACGCATCTGCTGTTGGCGATGGCGAAGTAGATTTAGACGCATTGGCGGAAATGATTTCCTACCAATGTACGGTTACCGAATCCGATTGTTATGCGGTGTTAATCTCGTTAGAGAGAAACATCATTAATGAATTGGGACAAGGTAGAATTGTTAAAATGGGTCGTTTGGGTAATTTCCAAGTGGGCATTAGTTCTCAAGGCAAAGAAACGCCAGAAGAAGTAACCGCTTCCGACATTACCAAAGCGCGTATTCTTTTCCGTCCCGGAAAAAGATTGCGAAGATTACTGAACGATTTATCGTTTAGAAAAGCAGGCTAGATCCCGTAATTTCTGTCATTTTTTGACAGTTGGAAAGTCTCGAGTGTTACCGCACTCGGGGCTTTTTTTTTGGTTTATTTTACGAAAATTTTCGTTGATTCGTCCATACGAAACTTTTGTTTCGTCCGCATCTTTCATTTGATTCATCAGGACGAACCGATTCGTTGATGCGGATGAATAAAAAAAACAGCTTTTATACCCTTGAAAAAGCCAAAAATGGAGAGTATAAATCACTTTTGGGCACAAAAAAAGCCCAAAAATTGTGGCTAGATCCCGCATTTCTGAGCATTTTTGATAGTTCGAAAGTCTCGAGTAGTTACCGCTACTCTATCGAATGATGTAAATATATAACATATCTGAAGATATGCACCATTTGTGCACAAATTTCTATAAATACTTGATTATCAAAAACTAACAGCTTTGTATAATGTTGATAAGTTTTTTTTTATTCCAACTATTCTGATGATTATACTAGGTATTCTTTCCAAAAGCAACTCCATTTCACCACTTTTTATCTAAAAAACGAAAAGTATAAAAAAAATACTAAACAGTTAAAATTGTGAAAATGGAGTACTATTCTAAGTTTGATAGAGTCATAAAATACTTTACTTTTTACTGGTAAATTGATTTTCGTATCAAGAAATTGTTTAACACCATTACGGAAAGCCGTAAAGTAAATTAAAACTTTTGTTTTAGGTTTGTGAAAAATCAGTATTTCTACGTAGTGATAGATTGTGAAAATGATTTATTTTTACTACGTTTGAAACATCAATAATAAAATGACTAACCAAAACCCAGAACAAATAGCTCGTGATACCATCGACAAGCAACTGATTGCTAGTGGGTGGATTATACAGGATAAAAAGAAATTCAACCTTGCCGCAGGTTTGGGCATAGCTATTAAAGAATATGTTACTGATGTTGGTCCTGCGGATTATGTTTTGTTTGTTGATAAAACTCCTGTTGGAATTATAGAAGCCAAGCGTGCTGAAATTGGAACGTTGACTGTTGCCGAAGACCAAGCGGAAGGTTACGCTAAAGCCAAACTCCGATTATTAAACAACGACCCGTTGCCTTTTGTTTATTTGAGTAATGGCGAAATTATAAAGTTTACCGATTTTAGAGACCCAAAACCTCGTGCTCGAAATGTGTTTACGTTTCACAGACCTGAAACGCTATTGAATTGGTTTAAAGAACCTAAATCCTTGCGTGGTCGTTTGCATGATTTGCCTTTATTACCAGAAGATGGTTTGCGCGATTGTCAAATTACTGCCATCAACAACTTAGAAAAATCGTTTCAAGACCAACGACCTAAAGCCTTAATCCAAATGGCGACTGGTTCTGGGAAAACGTTTACAGCTATTACGTTTGTTTATCGCTTGCTAAAATATGCTAAAGCCAAACGCATTTTGTTTTTGGTAGATACAAAAAACTTAGGAGAGCAAGCCGAAGGTGAATTTAGAGCTTATACCGCACAAGAAGATAACCGCTTATTTACCGAATTGTATGGCGTTACTCGATTAAGCAGTTCTTTTATTCCTAACGATTCGCAAGTGTACATTAGTACTATTCAACGTATGTATTCGATTTTGAAAGAAACCGAATTGGATGAAAGTGCCGAAGCAGAAAACCCAAATGAAACGCGTTTTGAACAAAAGGAACCAATTCCTGTTGGCTATAACGAAAAAGTGCCGATTGAGTTTTTCGATTTTGTGGTGATTGACGAATGCCATAGAAGTATTTACAATCTTTGGAAACAAGTATTGGATTATTTTGATGTGTTTCAAATTGGATTAACGGCTACTCCTGATAATCGAACTTTTGGTTATTTCAATCAAAACTTGGTTTCTGATTATGGGTATGAAAAAGCGGTTATTGATGGTGTTTTAGTGCCTTATAATGTGTTTACCATTGAAACTGAGATTACTAAAAACGGTAACATCATCAAAATGGGTGAACAAGTTGACAAACGTGAACGCCTTACTCGTAAGAAGTTTTGGGAAGCTCTAGATGAAGATGAAATATACAGCGGTAAACAATTAGACAAAGACATTGTAAACCCTAGTACCATAAGAACAATTATTAGAGCTACTAAAGAGAATTTGCCTATGATGTTTCCCAACCGTGTGGACAGTAACGGCAACTTTGAAGTACCAAAACTCTTGATTTTTGCCAAAACCGATAGCCACGCTGAGGATATTATTGAAATTGTACGAGAAGAATTTGGCGAAGAAAATAAGTTTTGCAAAAAGATAACCTACCGCTCTGATGAAGACCCAAAAAGTGTCTTGCAACAATTCAGAAATGATTATTATCCACGTATAGCTGTTACGGTAGATATGATTGCCACCGGAACCGACATCCGACCTTTGGAAGTATTGTTGTTTATGCGTGATGTAAAAAGCCGTTCGTATTACGAACAAATGAAAGGACGCGGTACACGCACCTGCTCTATAGAAGAATTGAAAGCCAAAGGCACGCCTACCGCCAAATTCAGCAAAGACCATTTTGTGATTATTGATGCTATTGGTGTGGAGCAATCCCAAAAAACGGATAGCCGACCATTGGAAAAAGTGCCAGGCATTTCGTTGAAAGATATTTTGACTAGTGTTGCTATGGGCAATACTAGCGAAGAGATGCTTACTTCTTTAGCCAACCGATTGATACGGTTAGATAAACAACTCTCAGAAAAAGACAAAGCTGCATTTACCGAAAATGCTAACGGACAAACCATTAACCAAGTAGTAAAGCAGTTGTTGCAAGCGCATGATCCTGATACACTACAAAATTTAGAAATTAGAATTCAGAATGAATTAAGAGGCTTTGCTCCTATTGAGATTGAAAAAGCGATTGATGCTGAAAAGAAAAAACTCATTGACGAAACTGTTGCCGTATTTCATAACCCAGATTTAAGAGATTTTATTGTGGACATACGTAAAAAGTTAGACCAAATTATTGATATGGTCAATATTGATACGGTTACCAATATTGGTTGGGTAAAAGACAACGTGGAAGCTGCAAATACAACAGTAACAGAATTTAAAGTTTGGATAGAAAGCCACAAAGACGAGATTACCGCTTTGCAAATTTTTTATGCACAAGACTATAGACACCGCACGTTTACTTACAAAATGATAAAAGGCTTGTGTGAAAAACTAAAAACCGAAAAACCACTATTAGCACCTTTGACCGTTTGGCGAGCCTATGAGCAACTAGAAAAAACCAATGGTTCTGCTAAAAACGAATTAATTGCATTAGTTTCTTTAATACGACGTGTTGTGGGTATTGATACCCACTTAACCGCTTATGACAAAACGGTAGATGCGAACTTTAAAAAATGGATTTTTGAGAAAAACGCAGGACAACACAACGCCTTTACCGAAGCCCAAATGCAATGGTTGCGCATGATGAAAGATTATGTAGCCAACAGCTTTAGCATAGACAAAGACGACTTTGACCTAAGCCCATTTAATGCCGAAGGCGGTTTGAGTAAAATGTGGCAGCTGTTTGGGGAAGAAACAGATAAGATTATTAATGAATTAAATGAGGTTTTAGCGGCTTAACTACAATTGATAATTATACCTATAGGTTAAATCAATAGTTAATTTTAACCTAATAATACATTTTGTTGTTGTTGTTTTAAAAAATAATTATACTTTTGCAAAAGAATTGAGATGGATTTTACATTTAGAAATAAAGAATTAGAAAAATTATATACTACTGGAAAATCAAAAAAATTGAAACTTCCAAGTGATATTATTGAAAAATTCTTTGCTAGATTACAACAAATCGAAGCCGCTAACGATATTTATGATTTATGGAATGATAAAGGTTTGAATTTTGAAAAATTGACAAACACTGAAAATTCTTATTCCATGCGATTAAAAATAAAATACCGTCTTGAAATGGATATTGATTGGAAAAATAATGAACTAACTATTGGTGATTTCATTATAACTGACATTTCTAATCACTATTCTTAAAAAAACAAACTTTCATTATGGCAACTACCCAAAAATTAAGACCCGCAATTAAATTTGGACCAGGTTATTTCATTAAAGAACAAATGGAATATAGAAGCTGGACACAAGAGGAATTAGCTGAAGTTATGGGAATGACAATCAAACACATTAACGCAATTCTAAAAGACAAACAAACCATTACATTGGATACAGCAAAAGTATTAGCTGAAGTTTTTGACACTTCGCCTCAATATTGGTTAAATTTAGATGCTAATTACAGACTTTGGTTAGATTCTGTTCCTTCGGAAAAAGAAAAACAAGCTGAACTAAAAGCCAATCTTTATGAGCGAATGCCCATTAGAGACATGATTGCTAAAAATTGGATCCCAGCTTTCGCAAATGTTTATGAACTTTACGATAGCCTTTTGGATTTTTGGAATACTAAAAAATTAGACTTTGATGAATGGGACAAACAAATCACGCCACTTCTAGCAAGAAAATCAGAAAGTTTTAATCAATACAAGGCTTCTTATACCTATACCTGGTATCATAAAGCAATGATAGTGGCTAGTGGATATACTGTTCCAAAGTTTGATAAAAAAGGATTGGAAGAACTCTATAATGATTTACATAATTATACCGTGAAAGAAAACGGTATTAACCAATTTTTAGAAAAGCTAAACCAATTAGGAGTTATCTTTTTTGTGTTGCCTCATTTGCAAAAAACCTATTTAGATGGCGCGGCTTTTTATTACCAAAACAACCCAGTAATTGTATATACAGCTAGATACAAACGCATTGACAATTTTTGGTTTACCATTGCACACGAAATAGCGCATATTTTAAAACATCTTGACGAAAAGAATACTTTTTTTCTTGATAATTTTAGAGAAGAAGAAGTTAATGATTTAGAAACCGAAGCGAACCAACTAGCGGCTGAAAAACTAAAACACCAAGAAATTATAACATATTTAAAAACAAAAATAAATTATCTTTCTACAACAGATATAGAAAACTGCGCTAAACATTTAGCCATACATCCAGCTTTGATTATTGGAAAATTAATGTTTGATAAAACTTTATCTTATGCAAATCAACGATTGTACAATGAAGAAGTCTTGGATTTAATTGATACTAAATATTTGGTAAAATAATGGAAAATAAATTACCAAAGGACTGGCAAATAAAAAAACTTAATGAAGTTAGTAAAATCATTATGGGGCAATCACCACCAAGTGATACTTATAATGAAAATGCTAAAGGAATGCCTTTTTTTCAAGGTAAAGCCGAATTCACAGATTTATATCCTGTAGTAAAAAAATATTGTTCAAAACCAACAAAAATTGCTGAGCCACTTGATATTTTGTTATCTGTAAGAGCTCCTGTTGGCACAACAAATATTGCTAATCAACAATGCTGCATCGGAAGAGGACTAGCAGCAATAAGATTTGAAAATTATAAATATGGCTTTTATTTTTTAAGAAGCATTCAGCATGAACTTGACAGTAAGGGAACAGGTACAACTTTTAGAGCTATTTCAGGAGAGACAATAAGAGAAACTCTTATTCCATTCCCTAATCCAAAAACCCAACAAGCCATAGTTTCCAAAATAGAAGAACTCTTTAGCGAGTTAGACAAAGGCATAGAAGATTTAAAAAGCGCACAACAGCAACTCAAAACCTACCGCCAAAGTGTATTGAAATGGGCTTTTGAAGGGAAGTTGACTAATGAAAATGTAAAAGAGGGTGAGTTACCAAAGGGTTGGGAAATAAAGACATTGGGTGAGGTTTGTTTTACTACAAGTGGAGGAACTCCAAGTAGAAGAAATCTAAATTATTATAACGGAGTAATTCCATGGGTAAAATCAGGTGAATTAAATAAAGGAATCATTTATAATACAGAAGAAAAAATTACGGAGGAGGCCATAAAAAATTCAAGCGCAAAAAAATTTCCAAAAGGAACTTTACTAATTGCATTATATGGAGCCACTATAGGAAAGCTAGCTTTTTTAGGTGTTGATGCGGCAACCAATCAAGCAATTTGTGGAATATATGAGAATAAAAATATAAGTTCGTACTACTTATATTATTTTTTAGCATTTAATAAATCAAAATTAGTTGAACAAGGAATTGGAGGTGCTCAACCAAATATTAGTCAAACAATTTTAAAAAATTTATTAATTCCAATAGCTCAACTCGAAGAACAACACCGCATAGTTCAAGAAATCGAAAGCCGTTTGAGTGTGGCAGATAAAATGGAGGAAAGTATTGCCCAAAGCTTGCAACAAGCCGAAGCATTGAGACAGAGTATATTGAAAAAGGCTTTTAGTGGGGAGTTGGTTTAAAAAGAAAGTAATTATGCTAAGAAGTAATAATATTTGGTTAAGACACAGGGCGAAAAAAGAAATTAAAAGGTTCAACAAAAGTTTATATAATCCTATACATATTGATTTAATCAATAATTGCCATGATTTTATTTCAAACAGGAATAATTGGGCATGGGTTTTTATGTTTGTTATATTTTGTTTCTGGCTTCCTACATATATTAATTTTGAGACATTAAATGTTCTTAAAATTGACATATCAACTGTTAAAACTATTGTTGACCAAAGAACAACTAACCTAGCAACCATAATAAGCATTTCATTAGTAGTTGTTGGTTTTTTAATAAACAATTTAGCAGTTAAATCCCCAATCACTTATAAATTATTGTTTAAAAAATCGTTGTTATATTTAACTATTTACCTTACCCTATCTACAATTTTCGTATTTATCATAGCATCTACACTAAGGGATTCCATTCCTGAATTTGAATACACAAGATTAGTTTTAGGGGGTACATATTTATGCCTATTAATCCTTTTTATTATAGGCTATTTATTTAGGAAAATAATTCATTTCACTAGTGAAAAAGAAATTTCAAAAATGTTATCAAAAGAACTTTTAAACGAAGGAAAAAAAATCTTAAGACAATCCTTAATTAAAAAATATAGCAATGATGTTTATAAAAAGTTCATAGAAAGGTATGGTACTGAAGAATACAATTTTATTTTCACTATAGATGATTTATTGGGAAAAAAAATGAAAGCCAGAATAGTTGATGTAGATGAGGAAGAACTTAAATACAAAACTTTAACAGATGTCAACTTATTATTTCTTAGAATATTCATTTGGTATAAAAAAAGGAAAAGAGATAATAGAATTTATTATAAAAATCTTAGGCTTGATGAGCAAATAAACTACATTGATAATGATATTTTATGGATGGAATCAATTGACAATTCAAAATTCGAAAAATTTATTTTAAGGAAATGTTTGAGGTTAAAAAAAATTGAAAAAAGCCAAACCATTGAAAATATTTACAGAAATGAGTTTGACCAAAAAATCATTCAATTAGCTGAAGAAAATAAGTATAGAAATTTAGAAGAACCATTAGATGCGTATATTGAATTATATAAACTGCAAATGATTAATCAAAGATGAATTTATTTAATCACTCAAACGATGACATCACTAAAGGCATCGAATCAACAATATGGAAATCAATTGAAAAATCAATTGAAAATGATAACATTGAAACCTTCAATGTGTTAAATAAATTTGTAGTTAATGTACTTTATTTGAGTATTAATAATAATTCGATTGAACACTTCAAAAAGTACATAATTTTTCCTGCATCATATTATTTTATAACATTTCAAAAGATCAAAGAGAATTTCAAATTTCAAAAGTTACATAAACATGCAACTGAATATGCTGCCCTAGAGCTAAAAGAAATAATTACTTTTTCTCTTAGATATAATGAAAATGATATTGCAGAAAAAAAATATGAAAGTTTGAAAATTAATAATCTATTCCTGTATAATGCTTTTAATGGTTTTAATAGATTACTTTATTTAATAATCAGTAATGGTGATACATTGAGATTTGATTATGCAATTAATGAATTCTTCTTAATTGACCAATTACGATATAATAATTTTAACGATTTAAAGAATGAGATTAGATACAACTTTAGAAATGAATCACCAGAAGAACTAGAATTAAAAAAGGAACTCTATAATGAAGTCAAATATTTTGATGAATACAAAAGACATGTTATTATTGGATTGAGGTATTGGTCATTATATCTTTATGCCGTAAAAAAAAATGATTTAGATACTACAATTAAATATTTAGAAGGGTTAAGAATTCATTCTGACTTTCAAGAGATGTTGAAAGATATAATTTATTTACGCAATCATCCAAAGTATGATTATTTTGAATGGGGTTCGTGGGATTATAAAGAAAGACCTAATGGTAGAGTTTATAGTCCCCCAAATCCAAGATATTGGTTAACATTTGGTTTTCTAATTGATCTACTCAAATCTGAAAATCCATATTTGAATAGCCAATTTTTGAGCTTAAAGGAAATGTCTGAAATCAATTTCTTTTATGATACAATTAAAGAAGATGCTCAATCAATAATAAAACACTATGATTTTTGGAAACCAATTTTAAAGGTCAATGAAATAGAACATTTGGAGAGAAAAATTGATAATATTTTAAACTCATTAAAAAATTTAAAACGTGAAAGTATTAATGCTAAAGATATTTCAATTGCAAATGAAGAATTGAGTGCCCAAAAAATTGAAGAATTCAAAAACTTAATTTGGGAATCCTGGAATAATTTCTCAACTATTAGAAAATTATTTTTAAAGGAAAAAAATATAGAATTAATTGATTCTGACGTTAAATTTATTGGACAAAAAACATTCTTCCATAAAGCAAAGAAAATGTTCATTGATGGGGAAAATTTTCAACAAATATATAATGTTGGCGAAATAGGAGGGCAAACTTCAAGATGGATAGACGATGAATTTTTAGATGAAGTAATTACAAATAAAAAAGACTACATAGAAAATGTTAATCTTATAGACTCAATTAATAATTGCTTACAATATTTAGAAGAAAAAGAAATTAATGCAACAACAATACTAGTTTCACCTGAATATAGCTACAGAAATGATGGTTTTTTATATAACAAAGATTTTATAAGTAAACATGATATCAAAGAAAGAAATGAAGATGAATTGACAAAATACTTTATAGGAAATTATAAAAACTTAAATGTTTACATTGTACATAGTGACTATATTTTAAATAAAGTAATTGTTTCAGATTTTGATAATGCATTTAAAATGAAATATAAAACAAATCCTGACTGGTATAATAGTGAGCTGAAAATTAATGTGAATCCTATTACTGATGAAGAAGCTGAAAAGAGATATAATTCCAATCCTAAACAATGGATAACTAGAGATGATGGTATTGATTTAACAAAAGAAGAAGCATTAGTATTAATTAAGAATGGAATTCATTTAGAAATTGGTTCTTATAATGAATTTGAAATTATTAATCCTGAAGCATATGCAGTCGGGTTAATACAAAACAAAATACAAGAGTAAAGATGAGCAAAGAAAATACAAACGCATCGAGTATAGTCAGTAAAGTATGGGCGTTTTGCCAAACGTTGCGAGACGATGGTGTTGGTTATGGCGACTACTTGGAGCAACTAACGTATTTGTTGTTCCTTAAAATGGCAGACGAATACACCAAACCGCCACATAACAGAACAATACCTATTCCTAGCGAGTTTGCTTGGGAAACGTTAACGAGTAAAAGTGGTAGTGAGTTGGAAACCCATTACAACACCATGTTGCGTGAGTTAGCCAAAGAAAAAGGTATCTTGGGTCAAATATTTGTAAAAAGTCAAAACAAAATACAAGACCCAGCCAAGTTGTATAAACTGATTGCACTCATCAATGCCGAAAACTGGATATTGATGGGGGTAAAAGACAAAGGCGACATCTATGAAGGAATTTTAGAGAAAAACGCCGAAGATACTAAAAGTGGTGCCGGGCAGTACTTCACTCCTCGCCCATTAATCAAAGCGATGGTAGAATGTTTGCGCCCTGAACCCATGAAAACCATTGCTGATCCAGCTTGTGGAACAGGTGGCTTCTTTTTGGCAGCATACGATTGGATAGTTGAACATAGAGAAAAAGAGCTAGACAAAGAAGCCAGACATTTTTTAAAGTACAATACCTTTTTTGGAAATGAAATTGTAGCTAGTACAAGGCGTTTAGCATTGATGAATTTGTTCCTGCACAACATTGGTGATATTGATTCTGATAATTTTATTTCGCCTAATGATTCGTTGATTACTGACTCGGGTACACGTTATGATTATATACTAGCGAATCCACCGTTTGGTAAAAAAAGTAGCATGACGTTTACCAATGAAGCAGGCGAACAAGAAAAAGAAGATTTGACCTATAACCGTCAAGACTTTTGGGTAACGACTAGCAATAAGCAGCTGAACTTTGTGCAGCATATTCGCACCATGCTAAAAACCACAGGACAAGCTGCTGTAGTATTGCCTGATAATGTTTTGTTTGAAGGTGGCGTTGGGGAAACCGTTCGTAAAAAGTTATTAGAAACTACTGATTTGCATACTATTTTGCGTTTACCCACAGGTATTTTCTATGCTAATGGTGTAAAAGCCAATGTGTTGTTCTTTGACGGTAAACCTGCAAGTAAAGAACCATGGACAAAAGAAGTTTGGGTATATGACTACAGAACCAACATTCATCATACGTTGAAAAAAAATCCATTAAAGCTGGAAGACTTGCGTGATTTTATCAACTTATATAATTCGGAAAACAGACATAAAAGAAAAGAAACTTATAACGCTGAAAGCAATCCTGAAGGTCGATGGAGAAAGTTTACTTATGATGAAATCATAGCAAGAGATAAAACCAGTTTGGACATCACTTGGCTAAAAGATAAATCATTAGCGGATTTAGACAACCTACCCGATCCTGATGAATTGGCTTTGGATATTGTTGAAAATATTGAAGCTGGACTAGAAAGTTTTAGAGCTATAATTAGTAGTTTAAAAGGTTGATGGAAGTGCTATTTTATTCTTAGTTTTACCAACAAATTGATACCTATGTCTTCAGATTATATAATTGACCGCGAGTATAAAGATGAGTTTTTTCTGGATGCGGATTTAAAATACAAAGAGTTTGAAAACTGTACTTTTCATTATTGTGATTTTACCGATTGTACGTTTCAAACCGTAACTTTTGTGGATTGTAATTTCTTTGATTGTAATTTTAAAGCCACCAAAATTAATTATGTTTCCCTACGTGGCGTTTGGTTCAATCGATGTGATTTTACTAGTGTGAACTTTGCCATGACCGATCAAGTGATTTTTGAATTTCACTTTAAAGACTGTTTGCTAGATTACGCTCAGTTTTATGCCTTGAAATTAAAGAAAATGCAGTTCATCAATTGCAGTATGATAGCCGTTGACTTTATGGGAAGTGATTTAACCGAAGTATTGTTTGACAATTGCAACCTTAGAAGAACGGTTTTTATCGATACTATTCTCAACAAAGCCGATTTCTACACGAGTTATGACTATACGCTAGATTTGGAGAAAAACAAAGCCAAAAAAGCGATATTTTCTACCGATGGATTGAAAGGTTTGTTGGAGAAATATGATATTGTGGTGAAGTGAAAGAAGTTGGGAGTTGGAAGTTGGGAGTATATTGCACAATTAAATAATTTTGCCATCTTCCATCGTGATGGTTCGTTGGGTTCGTTGGGCAAAATCAGTATCGTGGGTAACAATTAGAAGTGTTTGTTTGTTTTCTTCGGTTAATTTATTGAAGATGTCAAAAACCAAATCGCTGTTTTTCTTATCTAAATTTCCTGTTGGCTCATCACCCATGATGATTAAAGGATTGTTGATTAACGCTCTGGCAATGGCTACACGTTGCTTTTGTCCACCACTTAGTTGATTGGGCATTTTCAAAGCTTGGTCTTCCATATCTAACGTTCGTAGATGTTCCATAGCGTTATGCTCGATTTCTTTTTCCGATAGTTTTCCGAGTTTCATTCCGGGTAACATGACGTTTTTCAAGACACTATATTCCGCTAACAAGTAATGAAACTGAAATACAAACCCTATTTTTTCATTCCTAATTTGCGCCAATTCTTTGTCGGGTTTTCCAGTTATCAATTCGTCGTGGATATACAATTGCCCTTCATAATCGGTATCCATCGTAGAGAGTAAATACAGCAACGTTGATTTCCCACAACCCGATTTTCCAACTATAGAAACAAATTCGCCATGATTGATACTCATATCGATTGCCTTCAATACTTGAAATTGTATTGGGTCGTAAAAGTATTTGGTTAACTTTTTGGTTTCTAAAACGATGTTGCTCATGTTTGCTTTTATAAAATTTGGCTAGTTTTCATTTTCCTCTAATGATTTCAACCGGATCAATTTTGCTGGCTTTCATAGCTGGAAAAAATCCGGCAATACCTGTTGTAATGATGGCAAAAGAAATTCCGATTATATAAAACAAGGGATCATAATTGATGGGATAAGTAGAAATTGTGGGCAAGGATGCGGTATTAAAAGGAATGTTATCAATAATTACAGTAAAAGCAAATCCGAATAGCAACCCAAAAACACCACCAGTCAAACCAATTATCATAGAAAGTGATATGAAAATCCACTTGACATCGCTACCCGAAAATCCAGTTGCCTTTAGAATGGCAATGCTATCCATTTTTTCAAAAATCATCATATTTAAGATGTTGTAAATTCCAAAACCAGCTACAATCAACAATACAATTCCAACGGCATAAGAAATTATACTTCTTACAGAACTTCCAGTTTCAAATTGGGAATTGGCCGTTTGGTAATCGATTGCATCCAAATCAAATTTTTCTTGAAACTCTTTTGCAACCGATGGTGAAGTGGATATATCGAATAGTTTTATTTGAATATCTGTAATGTAATTAGTGGCTTCGCCTAATAATTTTTGCGCAGTTTCTAACGAGGTATAACTACTAGTATCGTCAATTTCAGAAATACCAATTTGAGAAATACCCACAATTTTTAGTGATGCTAAGTTTCCTTTGGCTGTAGTAATCTTAATGATGTCGCCTTTAACCAAGAGCATTTTATCGGCTAAACCTTTTCCGATGATGATACTGTTGTTTTGCTCTAAATCAATAACATTGCCTTCGATAACATAATCGCTTATTTTGAATAGCTTCTCTTCGGCAGTAACATCAATACCACTAATAACTCCTGAAATTTCGATGGTTCCCGAATTAAAAAAAACAGGTGTTGTTATTTTAGAGGCTACATCAATAATGCGTTGATCTTGTTTTAAAAAATGGACAATGGCTTTGCTGTTATAGATGGCTTTACCTCTATCTTTTGGTTTCACTGAGGAAATAAAATGAATATCATTTTTATACTTTTCTGATAGTGAAATAGGCTGATTTTCAGACGGTTTAATCTCGTTATATAAACGAACATGTGGCGTTCGATTGAGCATTAATCCGTCGAGCAAATCGTTTAATCCATTCATAAAACTGACCAAAGCTATAAACATAGCAATTCCAAAAGTTACGCCTACAGCAGCTACAATAGATTGTTTTAAACGAGCTCGAAGCAAGTGGATGGCAATATTTAGAATGAGTTTGAAATTCATTATTTTGGTTTGTAAATGGTTTCGCCAGCGGTTAACCCTTCTAGAATTTCAACGTTTTGATAATCGTTTAATCCAATCTTTACTTGACGCTTTTCGTTTTCATTTACTAACACGAATTTATCGTCAATCAAATAGCTTTTCGGAATGGTCAATGCGTTTTTTTTGGTTTGAATAATGATGTTGGCTTCGGCAGTCAGATTGGGATATAATTTTGCTGGAGGATTATCGAAATGTGCTTCTATTTTAAAGGTTCGTGAGCGTTCGTCCATGATAGGGTAAATTTTATCTACTTTCGCTTCAAATACTTTGCCTTTGTAACTATCTAGCGTAACTACTATTTTTTGTCCTAAAATCACTTTGACCATATCGTTTTCATCTACATCGAGTTCGAGCAGGTATTTATTTTTTTCTCCAATAACTGCCAACGGCATTTGAGAGGTAATAAGCGTTCCTTCTTTAACAAGAACATCGAATAGTTCTCCGGAAAAAGCGCTTTTCACTTCAAAATCACTCTGGGATTTTTCACTTATCTTAAGGTTATTGCTGTTTCTACTTTGGTCGTTTTTTAATTGTAGTTTCAATTGTGACAATTGTTTTACAGCAGTCTCGTAATTGGATTTTGAGTTTTTATAGGTTAGTTCTACCCTTTCGTATTCTACTTCAGAGATTACTTTGTATTGTTTTATGTTTTTATTGCGATTATAAACGGATTGGTCCACTACTAATTTATCTTTTGCCATTTGTACTTTGGTTTCCATTTCAGCAATTTTATCTTGAATGTACCGACTGTTTTCGTTACTTAGTTGATAAGCCAAACGGGCATTTTCAGTAGTGAGTGATGCTTTATCGCATTCGATTTGAAATAATGTTTGTCCTTTGGCTATAGTTTGTCCAGGAGTAACCTTTATTTTTTGCAACACACCACTAACTGTAGCATATACGGTATATTGATTTTCGGATTTTATGATACCCGAAGCATAAACACTTTCGGTAATAGAACCCACTGTAGGTTGCATTTCCTCAGTGTCATTTTTAGAACAGGAAACAATAAAAATGGTAATGGAGAAACAAAAGACTTTCGCTAATTTCATTAGAAATACATTGAGTTGTGTTAGTCAAATTTACGACATAAACAGGTAAATTAAATAGCTTTTGGAATAAAAAAAACCTCCAGATAATTGAAGGTTTTTTAGTTTGGATTTTAAAATTAATTAATAAACGAAAATAGCTCTTTCGCTCATCATTTCGTTTACTTCATCTGCAATTTCTTCTAACAATTCATCATTAGTAGCATTCATCAAAACCCTGTCGATTAAATCAACAATGGTTTCCATATCAGCTTCTACCAATCCACGAGTTGTGATTGCTGGAGTTCCAACACGAATACCTGAAGTTACAAATGGTGATTTATCATCAAATGGCACCATATTTTTATTTACGGTGATTTCAGCTTTACCTAAAGCATTTTCTGCTTCTTTACCCGAAATGTTTTTGTTACGTAAATCAATCAACATCATGTGATTGTCCGTTCCGCCAGAGATAATATCATAACCTCTTTTTACAAAAGCTGCTGCCATGGCTTTGGCATTTTTTTGTACTTGCATTTGATACGTAAAAAACTCATCCGACAAAGCTTCGCCAAACGCTACTGCTTTAGCCGCAATGATATGTTCTAATGGTCCGCCTTGATTTCCTGGGAAAACCGACATATCCAAAACGTGAGACATCATTCTGATTTCTCCTTTTGGCGTAGTTAAACCCCAAGGATTTGGAAAATCTTTACCCATCATTATGATTCCGCCTCTTGGTCCACGCAGTGTTTTGTGAGTTGTAGTAGTTACAATATGACAATGTGGAATTGGATCGTTCATTAATCCTTTAGCAATTAATCCAGCAGGATGCGAAATATCAGCTAAAAGTAATGCTCCAACGCTATCGGCAATTTCACGGAAACGTTTAAAATCCATATCACGTGAATAAGCAGATGCTCCGGCAATAATCATTTTTGGTTGTTCCTTAGTGGCTATTTCTTGAATTTTATCATAGTTCAAAACACCTGTTTCTTTTTCAACACCATAGAAAACTGGAGAATATAATTTTCCTGAAAAATTTACTGGCGAACCGTGTGTCAAATGTCCACCGTGCGATAAATCAAATCCTAAGATTTTGTCACCTGGTTTTAAACAAGCTGCAAAAACAGCGGTATTGGCTTGTGAACCTGAATGTGGTTGTACGTTTACATATTCGGCACCAAATAAAGCTTTTGCTCTATCAATAGCGATTTGTTCAATTACATCTACTACTTCACAGCCACCATAATAGCGTTTACCTGGATAACCTTCGGCATATTTATTTGTTAAAACAGAACCTGCTGCTTCCATCACTTGATCACTCACAAAGTTTTCAGAGGCGATAAGTTCAATTCCGTGAATTTGTCTGTCTTGTTCTTCTAGAATAAGGTCAAAAATTTGTTCGTCGCGTTGCATTTCAATATATTTCGTTAAATTAAGGCCAAATTTACAAAAATCGTTTGTTAAATTAATAGTAAATGATATATTTGGTTGCGAATTTTTCAACAAATAAATCAACACGAGATATGCCTTCAAGAACAAACGATCCTAATAGAAAATCATGGTTAGATGTAGCCGAAAACAGTGATTTTCCTATGCAAAATATTCCTTTTGGTGTTTTCTTAACCAAAGAAGATGTAATTACTATTGGCACACGAATTGGCGATTATGCCATCGACTTGGGTGCTTTACAACAATTAAACTATTTTGAAGGTATCGAATTAACCGATGATATGTTTATGCAAGATACGCTGAACGACTTTATTTCTGACGGAAAAAAGACATGGCGATTGGTTCGAAATCGTATCAGCGATATTTTTGAAATCAACAATCCAAAACTTCGAGATAATGCTGAACATAGAGAAATTGTTATTTTTAAAATGGAAGATGTAGAAATGCAGCTGCCCGTTTTAATTGGCGATTACACTGATTTTTATTCGAGTAAAGAACATGCCACCAATGTTGGAAAAATGTTCCGCGATCCCGAAAATGCTTTGTTGCCTAACTGGCTTCACATTCCAGTAGGTTATCATGGAAGAAGTTCTACCATTATTCCGTCGGGAATTCCAGTTCATCGACCAATGGGACAAACGTTGCCAAACGGTGAAACTTCTCCTGTTTTTGGTCCGTCACGATTGGTGGATTTTGAATTAGAAACCGCTTTCATCACAACTGATGCTAATATTATGGGAGAAAATATTCCTGTAACAGAAGCTGAAGATTACATCTTCGGAATGGTTTTATTGAACGATTGGAGTGCGCGAGATATGCAAAAATGGGAATATGTTCCGCTTGGACCGTTTTTGGCTAAAAACTTTGCGTCTTCTATTTCGCCTTGGATTGTAACGATGGATGCTTTGGAACCTTTCCGTTGCAAAGGACCAATTCAAGAACCAATGCCGCTTCCCTATTTACAACAAAAAGGAAAACATGCCTTTGACATTAACTTAGAAGTTTATATCGAGCCAGAAAATGTTGAACCAACTTTAGTTTCGAAATCGAATTTCAAATATATGTATTGGTCGATGTCGCAACAATTAGCGCATCATACTTCTAATGGTTGTCGCGTAAATTCTGGTGATATGATGGGTTCAGGAACGATTTCTGGTCCAACACCAGACAGTTTTGGCTCGATGCTGGAACTAACTTGGGGTGGAAAAAATCCAATAAAAATGGCGGACGGAACAGAACGTAAATTCATCAACGACAATGATACAGTAACGATGAAAGGTTTTTGTCAAAACAGTATGGTTCGTATTGGTTTTGGAGAAGTTTCTTCTAAATTATTACCGCCGTTTGTTAGGAAGTAATATTAGATTTTAAATATTTAATATTAGATATCTAAAATCTAATATTAACATAAAACAACACAAACAAATTAAATTACAATAAAACAAAATGAAAAATACAGCTTTAACTCATGTTCACGAAAGTCTTGGCGCAAAAATGGTTCCGTTTGCGGGATACAATATGCCAGTTCAATATGAAGGTGTAAATGCCGAGCACGAAACGGTTAGAAATGGCGTTGGTGTTTTTGACGTTTCACACATGGGTGAATTTTTACTTACTGGAGAAAATGCTTTGGCTTTAATCCAAAAAGTGACTTCTAATGATGCATCGGTTCTTGAAATTGGTAAAGCGCAATATTCTTGCTTACCTAATAATGATGGCGGAATTGTGGACGATTTGATTATTTATAAGATGAAAGAAAACCAATATTTATTGGTTGTAAACGCTTCTAATATTGAAAAAGATTGGAATTGGATTTCATCTCATAATGACTTAGGCGTAGAAATGCGTGATTTATCAGAAGAGTATTCATTGCTTGCTATTCAAGGTCCAAAAGCTGTTGAAGCGATGCAATCATTGACTTCGGTTAATTTATCTGAAATAAAATATTACCATTTTGAAGTTGGAACATTTGCCGGAATTGAAAATGTAATCATTTCAGCTACTGGTTATACTGGTTCGGGCGGATTTGAAATTTATTGCAAAAATGAAGAAGTAGAACACGTTTGGAACCAAGTCTTTGAAGCAGGAAAATCATTCGGGATTAAACCAGTTGGATTAGCTGCTCGCGATACGTTACGTCTTGAAATGGGTTTTTGTTTGTATGGAAACGACATCAACGATATGACTTCGCCACTTGAAGCTGGTTTGGGTTGGATTACTAAATTCACGAAAGAATTTACGAATTCTGAAAATCTGAAAAAACAAAAAGAAGCTGGAGTTTCAAGAAAACTAGTTGGTTTTGAAATGGTTGAAAGAGGAATTCCTCGCCACGATTATGAAATTGTAGATGCTGATGGAAACAATATTGGGATTGTAACTTCGGGAACGCAAGCGCCAAGTTTAGGCAAAGCCATTGGAATGGGTTATGTAAAAACCGAATTTTCAACTGCCGATAGCGAAATATTCATTCTAATTAGAGATAAAAAAATTGCTGCCAAAGTGGTAAAAATGCCATTCTATAAAAAATAACAATATCAAATTCAATGGCAATGGCAAATTCAATGGCAATGTCAAATTCAATGGCAATGGATTTGTATAATTAAAAAATACAGAAACCGTTTATCGTTTTCTGTATTTTTTATTTTAAATCTTTTTTAATAAAACGCATTATAATTTAAAAACGCCACCAAAATTAAAACTTGTGTAGAAATTTTTTCTTGACTTTTCCTTATTCGTATCAGTAAATCCCATGAATTGAGATACATCAAATACAAGTCCTATATTTTCGGTAAGAACTAATTTGTAGCCAATTCCAGCATTGATTCCAAACTGAAATGAATTTGAAACATCTTTAGTATCAATAGTAATTCCATCACCAGATTTGGCTTTTGCATCTAAAAGAAAACCTCCACCTACTCCGTAATTTAAATTCCAATTTTTATTACTCCCAAAATGCCAATTAATGACTAACGGAACAGAAAGATATTTAAGTTTTTCTGAATATTTATCTGAAAAAATCAAAAAATTAACCTCATTTGAACCCATTGTTTGATAAAACAAACCAGAGCGCAAACTCCAATTTTCATTAAAATAATAATCAACATTGGAACCTATGTTTATTCCACCAACAGGTTCTGATGTAAAAATAAAAATCATAGATTGACTGTAACCAATAACTGGTGATAATTCAATAGTTCCTTTATCTCTGGATTGTGAGAAACATAGAAAAGAAGTAACTGATAGAAAGATGGAGAAGATTTTTTTCATAATTTTTTTTCATAGCAATCAAATATATGTTTTTTCCAGTTATTTAAAAAAAGTAAAATGTTACAAAACTGTTATACTTATTATTTCTATGTCAAAAAAAAATAAAAAAATATTTTCTTATAAATGAAAAGATTATATTTGAAATGTACTTAACCCAAAATAATTTGAACACCAAGCCATTAAAATCCTCGTTGAAAACAATTCGTCATCTTTTTCTCTTTTTTCCGGTTTTACTTATTGCACAAAGTGAACAAAATCCTTGCTTGACCTTAACAAGGATTAATGATATGCTTCAAAAAATGCATTACAAACCGAAACCGATGGACGATAGTTTGTCGGTTTTTGTATATAACAATTTCTTGACGAAGCTAGACGAAAACAATCGATTGTTTACCGAAGCCGATTTGGAAAAATTCAAAGACTTTAAATATAATATCGATGATTTTATTGCAAACAAAGATTGCAGTTTTATGGATGTAATGCATCAAAGTTACACCCAAGTAGTCAATCGATATGTTCAAGCGATTACCAATTTAAACACCGAAAATTTTCCGTCAAGTAGTTCAGAAAATATCGTTTTATCGCGAAAAAGTTTTCCTTATTTAAAAAATGAATCCGAACTGCAAACGTTGTATCGAAAGCGAATTCTGTTTACCATTTTAAGAGAAATTAGCGAAAGTAGTAACAATAAAGACTCGCTTGCGGCCAATTTCAAATCAATTTATGCCGAAAGAAGAGCGAAAGTTTTTGAAAAATTTCTTTGCAAGGCTAACAATCTTCATTTGACCAAAGAAGAATTTACCGAGCAATTTTATTCGGTATTCTGCTCCTATTTTGATCCGCATTCGGATTATTTTTCCCAAAAAAGTAAATCTAGTTTTTTCTCTTTCATCAGTTCGGACAATTTAAGCTTTGGTTTTTATATTTCTCAAAATAATAATGATGAAATTTTTGTTGCTGAAATTTTACCAGGAAGTTCAGCATATTCCTCAGAAAAAATAGAAAAAAATGATATTCTGCTGAAAATAAATCATAATCAAACGGAATATATAGTGGATTGTATTTCGGTTGAGAAATTATTTGAAATACTAAATTCTGATGCTTATAAAACAGCTGATTTTACTTTTAAAAAAGTAAATGGTACGGTTTACAACGTTACTTTGGAGAAAAAAATTCTAAAAGATGTACAAAATAATGTCTTTAGCTTTATTGTAAAAAATAAGGATAAGAAATTTGGTTACATCAAAATTCCATCCTTTTACACCACTTTTAACAACGGAAAATCTAGCGTTAGTCAAGATGTTGCCAAAGAAGTTTTCAAACTAAATGAAGAAAAAAATTAATGGTTTAATTATTGATTTACAATACAATGGCGGCGGTTCTTTGGAAGAAGCCATTCGACTGAGCGGTTTATTCATAAATACTGGACCAATTGCGGTAATGAACGATAAAAAGAACAAACAAAACGCTTTAAAAGATTATAATCGAAGTACCATTTACTCAGGAAATATGGTGGTTTTGGTTAATGGTTTGTCTGCTTCGGCTAGCGAATTGTTTGCCAATGCCATGCAAGATTATCAACGCGCTATCGTTATTGGAAACACCACTTTGGGCAAAGCATCGATGCAACAAGTTTTTCCTTTAGAAAACTCCGACAATGAATTTATTAAAATTACTTTAGAGAAATTTTATAGAATTACTGGAAAAAGCAATCAGTATGTAGGTTTAGTTCCCGATGTTGAGATTCCTACGCTCCTTGACGAGCAAATGCCTAGAGAAAAAACCAATCCTTCGGCATTAAAAAATGATGAAATTGATGTAAAACTTAAATACCAACTATTTAAGAATAAGAACTATTCAAATGCTATTCAAAAAAGCAAAGAACGACTGCAAAACTCCGTTGAGAGCAAGGAAATTGAAACCTTAAACACTCAAATTAATCCTTATTTTGAAACCAGTTTTCCGCCAATAACCTTGCAATTTGAAAGTGTTTTTGACGATGTTTCAAAAATTAATTTGATTTGGAACGAAGTAAAAAAATACTCCGAAAAAGAATATCCAATTCAAGTTGAACAAAATAAAGTTGACTTAGAGTATCAAAAATTTGACGAATTTCTAAAAACTATTTCTGCTACAAGAAGTAAAGCTTTGAAACAAAATTTTGCCCTAGTTGAAGCCATAAATATTTTAACCGATTTAATTGCACCTTAAATTTTTTAAAATTCTATTAGAATTGAAATTTTTAATTTATGCCACAATGAAAAATATTTATAACTATTGACTAAACAATAATATTACCTTATTTTTGCACACTGAAAAATTAAAAAAAACGGTTTAAATAGTATGTAAAATTACTATTTAAAATAATAAATAAGAAATGGGAAGAGCATTTGAATTTAGAAAAGCACGTAAAATGAAACGTTGGTCAGCAATGGCAAAAACGTTTACACGTATTGGAAAAGACATTGTAATGGCGGTGAAAGAAGGTGGACCAAATCCAGAAACCAACTCACGTCTTAGAGCAGTTATCCAAAATGCTAAAGCGGCAAACATGCCTAAAGACAACGTAGAACGTGCCATTAAAAAAGCATCTGATAAAGATACCGCTAACTTTAAAGAAGTACTTTTTGAAGGTTATGCACCACACGGAATTGCGATTTTAATTGAAACGGCTACCGATAATAACAATAGGACTGTTGCCAACATTAGAAGTTATTTCAATAAATGCAACGGAACAATGGGAACACAAGGTTCTGTTGAATTTATGTTTGATCATACTTGTAATTTCCGCATTCCAGCCGAAGGTCAAGATGTTGAAGAACTTGAACTGGAAATGATTGATTTTGGTGTAGAAGAAATTTTTGCCGATGAGGATGGAATTGTAATGTATGCACCGTTTGAAAGTTTTGGTTCTATTCAAAAAGAATTAGAAAACAGAAACATTGAGATTTTATCTTCAGGTTTTGAACGTATTCCTCAAATTACTAAAGAATTAACTCCAGATCAAATTGCAGATGTGGAAAAACTTTTAGAAAAAATTGAAGAAGATGACGATGTGATGAACGTGTATCACACGATGCAGGAATAAATATTCAATATTAAC
>NZ_JACTAC010000030.1 GCF_014486675.1 Flavobacterium macrobrachii | reverse complement strand
ATTAGATTTTAGATATTAAATTTGCGCCAAGAAAAATTCTTGGCGTTTTTTATAAAAATAATACTATTGATACAAAAAAACCACTCAAATTGAGTGGTTTTCTTCTACTATTAATTTTAAATCTATTTAATAAATTCTACTTTTTGAGCTTCTTCTGCATTGATGCTATCAAAGAAACCTTGCTCGTTCATCCAATCATCGCTGAATACTTTGCTCATGTAACGTGAACCGTGATCAGGGAAAATTGCAATTACGTTACTATTTTCGTTAAATTCACCTTCTGCTGCATATTGCTTGATAGCTTGCATTACAGCTCCAGATGTATAACCTACAAATAAACCTTCTTTTTTGGCGATTTCTCTGGTAGTATGAGCACTTTCTTCATCGGTTACTTTCATAAAATTATCAATAACGTCAAAATCTGTTGCGGTTGGAATTAAGTTTTTACCCAAACCTTCTATTCGGTATGGATAAATTTCTTTGGCATCAAACTCTCTAGTTTCGTGGTATTTTTTCAATACTGAACCAAATGCATCAACTCCAAGAATTCTAATATTTGGATTTTTTTCTTTTAAGAATTTTGCTGCTCCCGAAATTGTTCCACCTGTTCCGCTACATGCGATTAAGTGAGTGATTTTTCCATTGGTTTGCTCCCAAATTTCTGGACCAGTTGTTTTGTAATGTGCATCAACATTTAGTTGATTAAAGTATTGATTGATGTAAACCGAACCTTTTGTTTCTTCGTGTAAACGTTTTGCTACGTTATAATAAGAACGCTCGTCATCGGCAGAAACATGTGCTGGACAAACATAAACTTTTGCACCAAGCGAACGCAGCATATCGATTTTGTCCTTTGAAGATTTTGAACTCACTGCCAAAATACAATTGTAACCTTTGATGATACTTACCATTGCTAAACTAAAACCAGTATTACCCGAAGTTGTTTCTATAATAGTATCGCCAGGAGTTAAAATTCCTTGTCTTTCGGCTTCTTCAATAATATATAATGCTATTCTGTCTTTAGTGGAATGACCAGGATTGAAAGCTTCAACCTTGGCATAAAAATTTCCTTGTAAAGATTCTGTGATTTTGTTCAGTTTAATTAAAGGTGTATTCCCTATTAAACTTAGTACATTATCGTGAGCTTTTATATTTTCTTCCATAAAATAAATTAGTCAAGGCAAAAAGAAGACACAATTTCAGTCTTCAAAACATTGCAAATTTAATAAAAATATTTTAACTATCTTTTTATTCCTTCTAAATCTAACAAAAAACTAAATTCTTTGGCGATTTCTTTAAGCGATTCAAACCTTCCCGATGCTCCGCCATGACCAGCTTCCATGTTAGTATCAAGAAATAATTGCTTATCATTGGTTTTTAGCGTTCTTAATTTAGCAATCCATTTTGCTGGTTCCCAATATTGTACTTGCGAGTCGTGTAAACCTGTTGCGATATAAATATTTGGATAATCTTGCGCCACTACATTATCATAAGGCGAATAGGACAACATATAGTTGTAATATTTTTTCACATTAGGATTTCCCCATTCGTCATATTCTCCAGTTGTCAACGGAATACTGTCGTCCAACATGGTTGTTACTACATCTACAAACGGCACTTGTGCGATTACTCCGTTGTATAAATTTGGTGCCATATTTAAAATTGCACCCATCAATAATCCGCCAGCAGAACCACCTTCGGCATATAAATGTTCGGTTGATGTATATTTTTGGTCAATTACAAATTTGGAACAATCAATAAAATCGGTAAACGTATTTTTCTTTTTCAATAATTTTCCGTCTTCATACCATTGGCGACCTAAATCTTCTCCACCGCGAACATGTGCAATGGCATAAATAAATCCTCTATCCAACAGCGAAAGTCGAACGGTTGAAAAATAGCAATCCATCGTTACTCCATAGGAGCCATAAGCGTAAAGCAACAGCGGATTTTTGCCGTTTTTCTTCATTTCTTTTTTATAAATCATTGAAATTGGCACTTTGGTTCCGTCGATTGCGGTTGCCCAAATGCGTTCTTCTTTATAATTGTTTTTATCAAATGTACTCCCGAAGTCTCGGGACAAAACTTCTTGCTCTTTCAAGATAGTTTTCTCTTTGGTTTTCATATTAAAATCAATCAAAGACGATGGCGTTGCCAATGATTGAAAACTATAACGAAGAATTTGGGTATCAAAATCTAAATTCGTGGTGGTGTAAGCCGAATAGGTTTCGCTATTAAAAGGTAAATAATATTCTTTCTTGGTTTTCCAGTTGATAATTCTGATTTTATTTAATCCTTCTGAACGCTCGGAAACGACTAAATAGTCTCTAAAAATATCAATGTCTTCGAGCAAAACATCTTCTCTGTGTGGAATTTCATCAATCCAGTTGTCTTTAGAAGTTTTCTCTTCGGGTGTTTTCATCAACTTGAAGTTGGTTGCCTCATCTTTATTGGTAATGATATAAAAATGGTCTTCAAAATGTGATACCGAATATTCTAAACCACGCGTTCGTTTTTGAAAAACTTTGAATTTTCCATCGGGTTTTGATGCTAATAACAATCGGTATTCGGTTGTCATTGTGCTATCGGAATGGATTAGAATGTATTTTCTTGACTTCGATTTAAAAACGCTAACGTCAAACGTTTCGTCTTTTTCGTGATAAACCAAAGTATCATCGGCTGGATTTGAAGCGAGTTTATGTTTGTAAATTTTATCGGAACGAAGCGTAACATCGTCTTTTCGGGAGTAAAAAAAGGTTTGATTGTCGCTTGCCCAAGTTGAACTTCCTGTTGTATTTTCAATTTTAGTGGGAAGAATTTCGTTGGTTACTAAATTCTTAATTTGAATAGTATATTGACGACGTGAAATGGTATCTACACCGAAAGCCAACCATTGATTATCATCGCTTACACTTAAACCTGTCATTTGAAAATAGGAATGTCCTTTTGCCATTTCGTTGCAATCAAAAAGGATTTCTTCTGGTACTTCGAGATTTCCTTTTTTTCGGGCATAGATGGGATAATCTTTTCCTTTTTCAAATCGAGTGATGTAGAAATAACCGTTGTAAAAATAAGGAACCGATTGATCGTCTTCCTTAATTCTGGCTTTCATTTCTTCAAATAAAGAGGTTTGAAATTCCTTTGTATGTGCCGTGGATTGCTTGTAATATTCGTTTTCTTGGTTTAAATACTCAATTACTTCGGGATTTTCTCTTTCGTTTAACCAATAATAATTATCGGTTCGAATGTGTCCGTGTTTTTCGAGTTGTTTTGGTATTATTTTCGCTTTTGGAGGCTGAATGGAATTTGACATTTATTTTGAAATGAATTAATGCACAAAAATAAGTACTAGTGAAAGTAAATATTTTATTTTAACAATTAGTTATAAACTTAGAAATTAACAAAAAACACTATTTTTGTCTAAAACAATTAAATCATATAAAAATGTTTGGAGACATGATGAACATGATGGGTAAACTGAAAGAAACCCAACAAAAAATTGAAGCGACAAAACAACGTCTTGATACTGTTTTGATTGACGAAAAAAGTAATGATGGTTTGCTTGAAGTAACGCTTACTGCCAACCGAAAAATTAAATCGATTTCTATTGACGAAAGTTTGCTTGAAGACAAAGAACAACTGGAGGATTATTTGATTTTGGTGCTTAACAAAGCGATTGAACGCGCTACCAACGTAAACGAAGCCGAATTGGCAGCCGTTGCCAAAGATGGAATGCCAAATATTCCTGGAATGGATTTATTTAAATAGATATGAACAACCTTAGCTACCCGTTTTTACTATTAGCGCTTCTAGCAGAAATCATAGGAACGATTGGTGGCTTTGGTTCTTCAGTATTTTTTGTGCCAATTGGTAATTTTTACTTTGACTTTTACACTGTATTAGGTTTAACCGCTGTATTTCATCTTTCTAGTAATTTGAGTAAAATGATTTTATTCAAAAACGGTTTAAATAAACCGTTACTACTTTACATTGGAATTCCATCAGTGTTATTTGTAATTTTTGGCAGCATATTGTCAAAATATCTTGATGGCTACTGGTTAGAAATCCTACTTGGATTCTTCCTCATTGGACTGAGTTTACTATTTCTTTTAAAAAAGAATCTCATTATTCAGCCTACTCATAAAAATTCAATTCTTGGTGGTGTTTTTTCGGGATTTTCAGCAGGATTACTTGGAACTGGTGGTGCTATAAGAGGATTGACTATGGCAGCATTTAACTTAGAAAAAAGTGTTTTTATTGCTACATCTGCGGCTATTGATATGATGATTGATTTGACCAGAACAATTGTTTATTATGAAAATGGGTATATAAATACAAAAACGCTAATTTATGTTCCTTTTCTTTTTGCAATCGGATTAATTGGTTCCTA
Source organism: Flavobacterium macrobrachii (assembly GCF_014486675.1). Classification (GTDB taxonomy): domain Bacteria; phylum Bacteroidota; class Bacteroidia; order Flavobacteriales; family Flavobacteriaceae; genus Flavobacterium; species Flavobacterium macrobrachii. The sequence goes on along the minus strand of NZ_JACTAC010000030.1, from coordinate 32,672 downwards.
TATTGGTAAGCGTCTTTTAGTACACATTCCGCAAACGAAGTTTAAAAACCTTTCGCTATTTTTTATACTAATCATTGGTATAGTTTCTATCGGAAAACAGTTTTTCTAATTAAAAAACAATCTTTTCCAAAGCATCAATCACATACTCATGCATAACTTGTTTGTAATCCAAATGAGTAACCATTCGTAACGTATTTTTTGCCATTAAACTAATTCCTATTCGTTTTTGCTTTAATTTTTCGATGACTAATTTATCATCAATTCCATCATTTACCGAAAAAATGACAATATTGGTTTCAACAGGTTCAACGGTTTTTACCCAATTCAAACGTGACAAGACTTTGCCTAATTCCTTGGCGCGTTTGTGGTCTTCTTCTAACCTATTGATATTGTTGTGTAAAGCATAAATTCCTGCTGCGGCTAAATAACCCGATTGACGCATATTGCCGCCAAAAATCTTTCGAATTCGAAGTGCTCGATTAATTGTATCTTTATCAGAAACCAAAATGGAGCCAACCGGACAGCCCAAACCTTTTGAAAAACAAACCGAAATCGTGTCAAACAATGCTCCAAACTGTCTAGGATGTTGTTTTTTTGCAATTAATGCATTCCAAAGTCGCGCACCATCCAAATGAAATTTCAAGTTATTATCGATACAAACTTGTTTTATTTTTTGTAATTCTTCCAAGTCGTAACAAGCTCCGCCACCTTTATTAGTTGTATTTTCAATACTAACCATTTTGGACAATGGCGCATGATAAAATTCGGGATCGTTAATTCCGTTTTTTACTTGTTCCATCGAAATCATTCCTCGATTTCCGTCCAACAAATTAAAATTGACACCGCTATTAAACGAAGCACCACCCGATTCATACAAGTGAATGTGCGACCATTTATCGCAAATAATTTGATCACCAGGATTGGTATTTAGTTTAATTGCCGTTTGGTTTGCCATCGTTCCCGAAGGAAAAAACAATGCCGCTTCCATTCCAAATAAATCCGCTACAATTTTTTCAAACTCATTTACTGTTGGATCTTGTTTAAAAACATCATCGCCAACTTTAGCATTAAACATTGCTTTCAACATTTCTGTTGAAGGTTTAGTAACTGTATCACTGATTAAATTAATTTCCATATCATTTTATATTCGGACAATTCACGAATTGTACCTACATTTGCGACAACAAAACTACATTATTTATGACAAATACCGAACAAATAAAAGGTATTGTAGAACGTCTTGGTGCGTTGAGGAGGTATCTTTGACATTGATGCTAAGCTAATTGAAATTACCAACGAGGAAGAAAAAACTTTTGCGCCCGATTTTTGGAACAATGCCAAAGAAGCCGAAATTATTGTAAAAAACCTGCGTTCGAAGAAAAAATGGGTAGAAGATTTTGAAAAAGGAGAAAACCTTTGCGAAGAGCTTCAAATTACCTACGAATTCTTTAAAGACGGCGATGCCACCGAAGAAGAACTAGACAATCAATATGAACTAACCAATGCTCATATTGAAAATTTAGAGTTTAAAAACATGCTTTCTGATGAAGGTGATAGCTTAAGTGCTGTACTGCAAATTACGGCTGGAGCTGGTGGAACCGAAAGTTGCGATTGGGCTTCGATGTTGATGCGAATGTACTTAATGTGGGCAGAAAGTCAAGGTTACAAAGTAAAAGAACTCAACTTTCAGGAAGGCGATGTTGCAGGAATTAAAACCGTTACATTAGAAATTGAAGGCGATTATGCTTTTGGTTATTTAAAAGGTGAAAATGGTGTGCATCGATTGGTTCGTATTTCACCATTTGATAGCAATGCTAAACGTCATACTTCGTTTGCCTCTGTTTATGTTTATCCCTTAGTTGATGATACTATCGAAATAGAAATTAATCCTGCTGATATTGAAATCATTACTTCTCGTTCGAGCGGTGCAGGTGGACAAAACGTAAATAAAGTCGAAACCAAAGTGCAGTTGTTTCACAAACCAACAGGAATTCAAATTCAATGTTCGGAAACACGTTCTCAACAAGATAACCGTCAACGTGCTATGCAAATGTTAAAATCACAATTGTATGAAATAGAGCTAAAAAAACAGCAAGCCCAACGAAGCGACATCGAAGCCGGAAAGATGAAAATCGAATGGGGTTCACAAATCCGTAACTATGTTATGCATCCCTACAAATTGGTTAAAGACGTACGTTCAAGCTATGAAACTAGTGATGTTGAAGGTGTTATGAATGGTGAAATTGATGAGTTTTTAAAAGCTTATTTAATGATGATGGGACAAAAAGAAGAGTAAGATACTATTTTTGTAATTTGGTTTATTAGGAAATTCAAATGCAATTCCTTTTATTTGAAGCCTTAAAACCAACCAAAACAATTATGACTTCTTTCTCAATTCAAGAAATAAATGATGTGCTACAAGGCGAAATCGTAGGTAGCACATCGTTAAAAATAACCGCACCAGAACAACTAGAATCTGCATCGGAAACAGAAATATCTTTTATTGGTAACAAAAAATACGAAAAACTTTGGGCAACTTCCAAAGCTTGTGTAGCAATTGTAAACCAAGACATTTCTATTGAACCAGGTGAAAATCGTGCTTTTATTAAAGTAAAAAATGCCGATTTAGCCATGTCACAAGTCTTGGAACTCTTTGCTCCTGCTCCACCAATTTTCTCAGTTAGTATTCATCCAACAGCAATCATTGACGACACTGCTTCTATAGGAAATGGAGTAAAAGTTGGAGCTGGAAGTTACATTGGTCCAAATGTTGTTATTGGTGAAAATACCATAATTTATCCTAATGTTACTATTTTGGACGAATGTACAATTGGTAAAAATACCGTCATTTGGTCAGGAACTGTAATTCGTGAACGATGCCATGTTGGAAGTTATTGCATTTTACATCCAAATTGTACCATTGGTGCAGATGGTTTTGGGTTTCGACCTTGTCCAGAGAAAGGATTGGTAAAAATTCCTCAAATTGGAAATGTTATAATTGGTAATGCTGTTGAAATTGGTGCTAATTCTTGTGTAGATAGAGGAAAATTTAGTTCAACAATTTTAGGCGATGGTTGTAAAATTTATAATTTAGTTCAAATTGGACACAACTCTAAACTTGGAAAATACTGTATTATGGCTGGAAATTCAGGTTTGGCTGGTTCGGTAACTCTAGGAAACGGTGTTATTATTGGCGGAAGTGCTTCGATAAAAGACCATACCAATATTGGAGATGGCGCAATTATTGGCGCAGGTTCAGGTGTTGCTTGTGACATTGAATCTGGAAAAACAGTATTGGGTTATCCAGCTGTTGATGCTCGGGATGCTTTGAAGCAATGGGCAATTTTAAAAAGATTGGTGAGAGATTCTAATAAATAGTTGAAAATTAGAAGTTAGAAAATAAATATCGTTTTGAAGTAAAATAATTCTCAATTTATAATTCGTAATTAATAATTAAAACTTATATTTGTAACGAGGATTCTGAAAAGAAGTTACACCTCACCACAATAGTCGATCGCTCCAGATCGACTTTTGTATTTTATAGCATGATGATAAGAGTTCAACTTTTTAAAAGCTTTTATAAATAGTACACTTTATTAATTAACTTCAGTAGTTTGTATTTCTAACCATCCAAAACCAATAATTACCCCTTCTTCATAAACAAATAATACACTGGAATTCCAAGTGCTACAATAAACAAACCTAATCCTGTATTCACAGTATCGTTAACCAATAACGCAAAGCAAATTAATGCCGTAATTACAATATATAACACTGGTATAAACGGATAACCAAATGCTTTGTATGGTCGTTCGGTATCAGGTTCTTTTTTTCTCAGAATAAAAATGCCGTAAATCGTTAGCATGTAAAATAATAGCGAAGCAAAGGTTGCATAGGTTAACAAATCACCATATTTCCCTGAAACACAAAGCACGCAAGCCCAAATACATTGTACCCAAAGTGCTTTTTCGGGCACATCGTGTTGGTTTAGTTCGGCTGCTTTTTTGAAAAACAATCCGTCTTTTGCCATGGCATAAAAAATTCGTCCGCCAGCCAAAACTAATCCAGTATTACATCCAAAAGTAGAAACCATAATCAAACCTGCCATCACAAAAACACCAATATTTCCCATCATGACATTGGCAGCAGCAGCTCCAACTCTATCTTGTGCAGCAAACATAATTCCGTTTTCGGCAACAGTTGTTCCATCAGGAATTCCAGACATGGGTAAAAGTGCCAAATAAGCGATATTTGCCAAAATATAAATAATCGTTACAATTGTTGTTCCAAGGAAAAGACTTCGCGGAATGTTCTTTTTGGGTTCTTTAATTTCGCCAGCAATAAAGGTTACGTTATTCCACGCATCGCTCGAAAATAAGGAATTGATAATCGTTGCTCCCAAAACACCAAGCAAAGCAACACCTGTTAATTGCCTTACCGATATTGAACCATCAGGATTTGAAATGGTTTTGGACGCTTGCCACATATTGGTAAAATTATCCGCTAAAACATCGCTTTGTAAACCAACATACAATCCGAAAAAGATTAAAGCAAAAAGAGCAAAAAGTTTGGCAAACGTAAAAATCAACTGCAATGTTTTTCCACTTTTTACACCTTTAGTATTGATATATGTGAGTAAAACGATACTTACCATTGCAAATATTTGCTTATTGGTAAACGAATAATTGGTACCAAATTCTATAATTTTATTTTCTAAAGCAGGAAAAAAAACGGCGGTATAATTGGCAAAAGCCACAGCAACAGCAGCGATAACTCCGGTTTGAATAACCGTAAAAACGGTCCACCCATAAAGAAACGAAGCAAGTTTTCCGTAAGCACGTTGAATGTAAACAAATTGTCCGCCAGCTGTTGGCATCATTCCGGCTAATTCGCCATAACTCAACGCGGCTGACATAGTTAACAAACCTGTGATTAGCCATAAAACGATTAACCAACCCGCGGAACCGACATCGCGCGCCATTTGGGAAGTAACAATAAAAATACCAGAACCTATCATGGAACCGGCAACTAAGCTCGTGGCGTCAATTAATCCTAATGAGCGTTTTAACTCGTGCTTTGTTTCAGACATATTTTAGTTTTTTGGTTGGTTGGTTTTTCAAATATAGTTAAATAGAGAAAAGAAAATAGAACAAAGAAAAAAGACTTAACTTATCTAAGTTAAAAAGCCCTTGTACTAAGCTCAGGGTTAAAAATCTACAACTTTTTAGCTTCTTCCCAAAAAACATCCATTTCAGCTAAAGTCATATCAGCGAGTGGTTTTCCAAGTTCGTAAGCTTTACTTTCTAAATATTGAAATCGTTTTATGAATTTTTTATTCGTTCGTTCCAAAGCATCTTCGGGATTGACTTTTAGAAAACGTGCGTAGTTTATCATAGAAAATAAAACATCGCCAAATTCACTTTCCATTTTATCCTGATTTCCTGCTTGAACCTCAATTTGAAGTTCTTGTAATTCTTCCTGAACTTTATCCCAAACTTGATGTGGTTCTTCCCAATCAAATCCTACGCCTTTTACTTTGTCTTGAATACGACTGGCTTTAACTAATGCGGGTAAACTTTTTGGAACTCCTTCTAATACTGATTTTTTGCCTTCTTTTAGTTTTAGCTTTTCCCAATTTTGTTTTACTTCTTCTTCATCGGCAACTACAACATCGCCATAGATATGCGGATGTCTATCGATTAATTTATCACAAATACTGTTGGCAACATCGGCAATGTCAAAAGCATTGGTTTCGCTTCCTATTTTGGCATAAAAAACAATATGCAACAACAAATCGCCTAACTCTTTTTTGATTTCAACCAAATCGTTATCCAAAATGGCATCGCCCAATTCATAGGTTTCTTCAATGGTTAAATGGCGTAAACTTTCGAGCGTTTGCTTTTTATCCCACGGACATTTCTCGCGTAAATCTTCCATAATATCGAGTAATCGATTGAAAGCTTCTAATTGTTGTTGTCTTGTGTTCATTTATAAATTCATTTTATCTTTTGTAAAATCACTAATCATACTCATTCAGCAAGATTTTTCTGTGTTGTTCACAATAGGTATTCAGCAAATTTTAAAATAAAAATTCAATTTATCACAAACCGATGAGAATATTACAGAAAATAGTGTGAAAACCTACTTTTTTTTTAAAAAATAATTACCCTTTTTAGAAAATATTTTTCTTAAATTAGAAAAACTGATTAATTTTTTTAATGAATAATTACAATATGTTTACCTATAGAACTAGTTCTACACATCATTAGACAATGTATTACAAAATAAAAAAACTTAGTAATCTATTTTTGTACAAGATTTGAAATAAAAAATTATCGTTTATGCCCCATTTTCTGGTATTTGTTAAATCCTACACTAACAAATAGTATTGATTATTAACTATAAAAAAAACAATGTTACACTATGTGTAAACATACTAAAATGTAGTACAACATCTAAAACTAATTTAATACATATTCTATATGTGGCTAGATTATTGTGTTGTAACATTAAAACTTCTGTTGAACTAACATTGGGAGCCAAATTTTATTTTAAACCTAGACTTATATTGAAAACAAATTTCTTAAAACAACTTAATTTTAAAAATAGAAAAATAATCAATTACACGTTGATTGTTTTAATTATTACTTTACAAATAATTGGATTGCTGGTTTGGTATAACGAAACCAGTAACGAAAGTAAGTTATTAAAACGATTAGAGGATAATAATCTTGCTAATCAAATAGGAAATCAAACTTCAAGTTTAAATTCATCAATCCTAAAATCTCAAAATTTCTTTACAACTTATTTACATTCAAAAAAAGAAGAAGATCTAAAAAATTATTTCAAAGCCATTGTTAATATAAAATCAGATTTAGAAAGTCTAGAATTAAATATTGACAAAAACATAAACTTTAAAAACCTTATACAGAATAAAAAAAATACTGAAAAAAATAGTATCAAGCTTCGTCATACAATAGATAGTATAATAAGTAATAATTCATTGTCAAAAAATAATGAATTAAAATCACCATACTTGTTTAATCCTTTTCTATACAATAATATTCTAGATAGTGTAAAAACAAAAACCTTTATTTCAGTTGATAGTGTTGCAAAAAAAGGATTACTAGGAAGATTGATTGGAGCAATTTCGGGAAAAATTGAAGTGCAAAAAGAGCATTCTAACACTGTTATTACAATGAAATATAAAGACAAAGTAAAAACCGGAACTATCGAGGAACAATTAAAAAGACTTTTTCAAACCACAAACTATTACTATCAAAAAGAATTTGAAAAATTAAAAACAGCTTTTGCTTCCCTTAGAGAAAATGATATTCAATTAATGCAACTAAACAATGAACTACTCACTTTAAGTCAAAATTTAATACCAGAATATAACCTAACGGCAAATAAATTAAAAGAACAAAGCCATGATGAATTAAGGCAACAATTCAACACCAATAAAGCAATAAGAAGCTACTCCATAGCTGCAATAATCATTCTAATGTTTATTATTTCAATAATACTATTTGGACTATCAAGATTATCCTTTGCTTATGAAAAAAGATTAGTATTAGCTCAAGAAAAAATAAGTCAAAGTCTAGAATTCAAAAGTAAAATAATGGGAATGATTAGTCACGAAATTCGTTCGCCATTAAATATTATCTCGCTGTTCAGTAAAAAAATAGGACAGTCTATAAAAGATGATAATTTAAAAGACAACTTTAAATCAATAGAGTTTACTACAAACTCATTATTACTCCTTTCCAACCAAATATTAGAATACTCCAAAAACGAAGGACAAAAACTAACATTACAAAATAAAAAATTTAATCTTGAAGTAGAAGTTAAAAACATCCTTTCGACCATTTCCTCTTTTGTAGAAAGCAAAAAGAATACATTAAACATAAAAATTGATTTGAATTCTAACGAAGAAGTCTATGGCGATGTTACAAAAATCCACCAACTTTTTTATAATATAATTGGTAATGCTAATAAGTTTACAGAAAACGGCATCATTGAAGTATTGGTTACCCAAAAAATAATCTCGGATTTTGAATTAGAATGCAACGTGACAATTCAAGATAATGGTATTGGAATTTCAAGAGATGAACTAGCTAATGTTTTTAATTCATTCTATCAAGCTAACAATCAAAACACTCGTGAACTCGGTATCGGATTAGGTCTAAACCTTTGCAAAGAAATAGTCGAACTCTTTGATGGTACTATAGCAATCGAAAGCCAAGAAAATGAGGGAACAAAAGTGTCTTTCAATATAATTTTAACCCGAAACTAAACAATACTAAACAAAACCAATCTAAAGCCAACAAATCATGAAACAAAACCAGCCAACCTTTTTAATAGCAGATGATCACAGTATTGTAAGACAAGGAATTTCATTATTAATAAAAGAATTGTTCTTCAGTGCAAAAATTTTTCATGCGGGTAGTTTTAAAGAAATTTTAAAAATAGTACGAGAAAATAGAATTGATTTGATGATATTAGACATCAACTTTCCTGATGGTAACAGTTTAAATATTATTTCTGATACTAAGGCCATTCAACCTGATACAAAAATTCTAATTTTTTCTGCTTATGATGAAGATATTTATGCCTTGCGTTATTTGAATGCTGGAGCTTCAGGATATTTAAACAAAGGAAGTAGTGAAGACGAAATGAAACAAGCTTTAAAGAGTATGATGGTATCTGGTAAATACATTACCCAAAACATAAAAGATAAAATCTTAGATTCATACATTTCCAAAAAACCGATCAACCCACTCGAACTTTTGTCTAATAGAGAAGTTGAAGTAGCTAGACTATTGATAAAAGGCTTTGGGAATATGGAAATAGCTGATATGCTTTCTATTAAAAAATCAACCGTTAGTACTTTCAAAAATAGAATATTTGAAAAACTAGAAATTGACAATCTTGCAGATTTAATTGACACCTTTCAATTATACAGCTAATGTAGAAACAATTCTATAACTACAGAATTCAAATTCTACAATAAACCTTTACAAAACAAATAAATTTGTAATTCATAATTTGTGGTAATCCCAAGAAATCCTATTGTCTATCATTAGATAACTAATCAATGATGGCAGTAGGTTTTTTGAGGATAAAAATTAAAAAACTCAAACTTTTAAGTAATGAAAAAAAAAACGGCATCGCTAGTTTGTTATATAACGTTGATTGGATGGTTTATGGCTTACAATAGTTATAAGTATTCCAAAAAATCATCATTACTAAAATTCCATCTTAAACAATCATTAGGCTTGGGAATCATATCAATTATAACCAATTTAGTTATCATTTTAATTGAACTATTTTTTAACTATCCGATAAGCTTGGTTATTTTGTTAAACAATATGTTACTCTTTATTTTATGGATAGCTGGAATTACAAGTGCTTTGTATGGAGTAAGACTTCCTCTCCCAATTATAGGTTCATTGTTTGAAGATAAATTTAGTTTTATTGAGTAATTCGTTATAATTAAGTTAAAGTATTATCTTTTATAATTAATATTCATTATCTTATAGTAATATTAAATATAAAAATAATATCCTATGAAAAAAATTAAACTCTTAGTATCGATTGTTGTTATAACTTTTTTAACTTCATGTGCAACCAAAGCCAAATTTCCAGTTTCCACAACGGTTCCAGCAGCTGAAATATTGGTTAAGAAAAAAACCGATAACAATAAAAATATAACTTTAGAAATAAATGCTAAAAATTTAGCTAGTGCAGATAGATTATCGCCACCAGGAAACAATTATAGTGTTTGGATTGTTACTAAAGATTATGGTTTAAAAAATGTAGGACAAATTCAAGTAAAAAACGGTAAAAAAGCAACTTTTAAAACCGTAACTCCATTTGAGTTTAGCGAAGTATTTATTACAGTTGAAAATCAAGGTGATTTAAGTTATCCAACAGGTCAAGAAATTTCGAGAACTAAAATCTGATCAAAAAAACAACCCCTAAACTTAAAAATTTAGGGGTTATTTTTTATTCAACAATTGCTTCTTGAATTATTTTTTGAATGTCTTCTCTAATTTTTTCTTTTGAAAGTTTGTTTGAAGCATTACTATCAGGAAACGTTCTGTTAGAAAGGAAAACATATACAATTTCAGTTTCTGGATCAGCCCAAGCCATTGTTCCAGTAAAACCAGTATGTCCAAAACTGGATTTAGAAACACATCCACACGTTGGTCCTGTTTTTTCTAACTGAGGTTTATCAAATCCAAGTCCGCGACGATTTCCTTCCGCACAATAAAAACAAGTGTTAAAAACGTCAAATGTTTCGGGAGAAAAATACGTTATTCCACCATAGTTCCCTTTTTGAAGAAATAATTGCATCATTTTAGCAACATCCATTGCATTTGAAAAAATTCCAGCATGACCGCCAATTCCGCCTTCCATTGCGGCTTCCATATCATGAACATATCCTTGTAAAAATGTATGACGGAAATAAGTATCAACTTCGGTTGGAGCAATTTTACCACAATCAAACTTCAACAACGGATTGTACATTGTATTGTTCATCCCAAGTGGTTTGTAGAAGTTTTTGTATGTTAGTTCATCCAATGATTTTCCGGTAGTTTTCTCCAAATATTTCTTTAAAATAATAAAAGTGAAATCGCTGTACTTGTATTCTTTATTATCGATTAAATTACTTTCTACTATTTTTTTCATAATAGTATCGTGATAATCGTCGCGAATGTATAAATTTTCGGCTACTTGTTTTGTAAATCCTTCAGTATAAGTTTTTCTGTAATATTTTTCCAAAGGTTGATTTTTAACATCTAAAGTTGCTTTGTAGAAAGGTATCCATGCTTGTAATCTTGAATAATGCGACATCAATTCTTTAAACGTAATTTCACTTTTATTGGATTTTCTAAATTGATGTAACATATCGCCCAAAGTGGTTTCCAGCGTTACTTTTCCATTGTCAAACTGTTGCATTACATTAGGCAATGTAGCAATCATTTTAGTCAACGAAGCCACATCATACAAATCGTCATTATTTACTTTGGTTTGCTTGTCATAAGTTTGATATCCAAACGATTTTTGATAAATCACTTTGCCCTTTCGAGCCACTAAAACTTGCATTCCTGGTGCCATTTTTCCATCAATGGCTTTTTGAGCAATTTTATCAATTTGAGCTAATTTTTCCGAACTCATTCCAACATTTTCGGGAACAGTAAATCCAAGACGATTACTTTTTGAAGTCTCTAAACCATCTTCTACTTTGAAAAAATTGTTGATGGAAACTGGCAATTTCCCTTTTGCGCTTAAAGCTCCAAAAATAATTTGTGCAGAAACTTCCTGAGAAACATCATTATTTTGGTAGGAAACAATTACGGTTTCAATTTGATCAAAATTGGTAATTTGAAGCAACGAATATGGTCGTGTGAAAACATCCAAAATTACTTTGTTCTGCTTTGCTATTTCTTGTATCCAAAGTAATTCGGTTTCAGTAAAATCGTGCTTTTTCCAAGCTCTATCCGATTTATGAAAACCAATAATTACTTTGTCATAACCTTTTAATTGCTTCTTTAAACTATCAATGTTGGTATCTGCAACTTCGGTTACTTCGGTATATTTTTTAAGCGTGTTTACAAAAGTTGTGTTTGTATCATCACCCATTTTTAGATAGGCAATTTTTTGGTCTAATTTCTCAATTGGAACAATTTCGTGTTCATTCTTTAAAACAGTAACGATATTTTCATACAATTCATATTGCAATGCGTCTTTAGGAATTGCATTCAAATCTTTAAATAAGTTAGTTAAATCAATTGGTTTATAACTATTTAAACCTGCTTTAAATTTGTAACGTAAAATCTTTTTAACTGAATAAGCCAATCGTTCTTCTGACAACAAACTATCTTGATATGCCATGCAAATTTTCTCGACCGCAACGGGAACATTTTCAGCAAAAAGCAATACATCGTTTCCAGCTAATAATGCTTCCAAATCAATTTCTCCTGGTTTTTTGAAGTTACTTGCACCTTTCATATTCAAGGCATCGGTAAAAATTAATCCATCAAAACCCATTTCTTGTTTCAACAAATTGGTCACAACATTATAAGACAACGAACTTGGATGTCTATCGCGGAATTCAAGACTTGGAACATTCAAATGAGCAACCATTACCGAGACCATTCCTTCGTCAATCATTCGTTTGTAAGGATACAATTCTACTTTGTCCAAATGTTCTTTTGTGGCATTAATTGTTGGCAAAGTATAATGCGAATCGGTTGCAGTATCACCATGACCTGGAAAATGCTTTCCGGTAGAAAACACTCCTTGACTTTGAACACCTTGCATCAAAGCTATTGCTTTTTCGGTAACATTTACTTTATTTTCTCCAAAAGAACGAAAACCAATAATTGGGTTTTTAGGATTGGTATTGATATCTAAAACCGGCGCAAAATTGAAATGGACTCCCATTCGCTTTGATTCTTTTGCCATGTTCTCACCTACTTTTTCAATCAATTTCAAATCTTGAATTGCGCCTAAAGTCATGTTAAATGGATAACGATACGTGGAGTCCAATCGCATGGACAAACCCCATTCGGCATCAATCCCAATAAACAAAGGAACTTTGGCTTTGGCTTGATAACGATTAGTCAATTTGGCTTGACGATTTGGTCCGCCTTGAAAAAAGATTAATCCGCCAACTTTGTATTCACTTACTAATTTTTCAATTTCAGCAATATGCGCAGCATCTTTGTTAGAATAAGCTGCAACCATAAAAAGTTGCCCTACTTTTTCTTCAAAGGAAAGTTGGTTATAAATGCTATCAACCCATCGAGTTTCAGCATCCGTATCAGGAAAAAAATTCTTTCTTTCTGATTTTAAATGAGGTATATAAATTTCTTCTTCCTCAGCTATTCCTGTATTTCCCAATGCAACCGATTTTACAGCATGAGACTTTGTTTTGGTTGACGAGCAATTCGTTACCAAAAATAGCAAAGCCAAGAACAAACTTATTCTAAACCAAAAAATCTTCATGAAAAAAATATTAAAAGAAACGACTATGCCAACTTTCTCCTGCTGGAACTTCCCAGTTTTCGTTGAACTCTTCTATAGTGTTGACTAAATTATTAAAAACGATAGTATTGGCTGTAACTGCTTTTTCTTTTGCCATTCGTTTAAAATCTATCAAAGATTTATGAGCAATATGTTCGCCGTTTTTGAATGTTACATTCATTTTATCAAGCAAATCTACTTTATACTTTTGCTCTAAACCTTGAATAAAAACTACTGAACTATCAATAGAACAACCAGTTGCTTGTTGTACTTCTTGGTTAACGGCAAATATTATAAATCGATTATATTTTAACAAATAAGAAGCTTCAAGACTTGTTCCGTGAGCTGACCAATTCTCTATGAACGATTTTAAATCGCTTTCTATTTCGGCTATTTCTTCATCAGAAAATTTGCGATTGGATTGGTAAATCCAAATTCTTGATTCTTCGGGTAGATTATCAAAAGGAATAAACATAGTATATTAAATTTTAAATATTAGATATTAAACTTCACATACCGAATATTTAATATTTTATATTTTATATTAGCATTATAAATCTTGTGCATTTGCAATCAGTTCGGCAATATCCATCACTTTTACATCGGCTTCTTTTTCTTTGGCTTTTACACCATCAGTCATCATTGTGTTGCAAAATGGACAACCCGCAGCTATAATTTCCGGTTTAGTTTCCAAAGCATCTTCGGTTCTTTCGATGTTGACTTCTTTGTTTCCAGGTTCAGCATCTTTGAACATTTGTGCACCACCAGCACCACAACATAATCCGTTGGCTTTAGAGCGCTTCATTTCTACTAATTCGGCATCCAATTTTTGAATTAAATCTCTTGGTGCTTCATAAATATTGTTTGCTCTTCCTAAATAACACGGATCGTGAAACGTAATTCGTTTTCCTTTAAATTGTCCACCTTCAATGGTTAATCGTCCTGTATCTAGAAGCGATTTCAAAAACTCAGTGTGATGAATTACTTCATATTTTCCACCTAATTCTGGATATTCATTTTTCAGAGTATTGAAACAATGCGGACAAGCCGTAACAATTTTTTTAGCTTCGTAAGCATTCAAAACCTCGATGTTCATCATGGCTTGCATTTGAAACAAAAATTCATTTCCGGCACGTTTTGCTGGATCTCCAGTACAACTTTCTTCGGTTCCAAGAACAGCAAATTCAACATTGGCACGATTTAAAATCTTAACAAATGCTTTGGTTATTTTTTTTGCTCTGTCGTCAAAACTTCCTGCACATCCAACCCAAAATAATACTTCGGGTTGTTTGCCTTGGGCTAACATTTCTGCCATTGTCGGCACGTTTATTACTTCTGACATCTTTTAAATGTTTATGGGTTTATGAAGTTTATGAGTTTAAAATAGCTTAAACACAAAAACAATATTATTCATGATGTTCGTCGTCAAACACCTGAATGGTTACTTCTTTTTCTACTAAATCGGTAAATTTCCCTCTGTAACGAGTGGCTTTTACCAAGTGGTTATCAATCCAATGGTAGTTTCCGCCACGTGGTTTTCCCATTACCATTCCATGATATTTGAAACCGTGTTGTTTTAACCAACGTTCGGTATATTCTCTGTGTGCTTCAGTTCTAGATGTGAAGAAAAATATGATATGTCCTTCATCATACCATTTGTTTAAGGTAACTAATGCATCTGGATATACTTCGGCAGTTAACATTCTTTCTGGTTCTTCGTTTGGAATATCGTCACAGATTGTTCCATCAATATCGATTAGGTAATTCTTAATTCCCTCGGGTAAAATTGGACTTAAATGTTGCCCGTTTTCTGTGATGCTTTGTAAGTTTTTTTCAATGTCTTCCGCTTTCATTTTTTTACTTTTATAGTGTTTTCAAATTCATTTGACAAATCCTCAAGCCTCACAATATGAGAATTTATCTGTTTATTATTGTTGATTGGGTTAAAACCCAATTCAATTCAGATGCAATGCATCAGTTTATTTTTTAAATGGGTTTAAACCCCATTTTTATTCATCTTTCCAATTTAATCGATCCATTTGGTTGTATTGCCATGGTGCGCCGTTGTTTTCAATATTGGTCATCATAGCATTCAACGATTGTGGCGCAGCACTTTGTTCCATTACCAAATATCTTCTCATATCTGTAATAATAGATAAAGGACTGATGTTTACCGGACATTCTTCAACACAAGCGTTACAAGATGTACATGCCCAAAGTTCTTCTGGTGTTATGTAATCATTTAATAACGATTTATTATCTGGAACAAAAACCCCATTATTAGCATCGATATTTTTTCCAACTTCTTCCATTCTATCACGTGTATCCATCATGATTTTTCGTGGCGAAAGTTTTTTACCTGTTTGATTTGCTGGACATGATGATGTACAACGTCCACATTCAGTACAAGTGTAGGCATTTAACAACTGAACCCAATTCAAATCTTGAACATCAGAAGCTCCAAATTTACTTGGAACAGCGTTTTCATCAACAGGTTGTGCTGCAAATGGATCGGCATTTGGATCCATCATTAGTTTTACTTCTTTGGTTACGCTTTCAAGATTGTCGAATTTTCCTTTGACATTCAAATCAGCAAAATACGTATTTGGAAACGCTAAAAGTATGTGTAAATGTTTTGAATAGTACAAATAGTTCAAGAAAACCAAAATTCCAACAATGTGCAACCACCAAGCTGTTCTTTCAACTACTTGAATTTCAAAAAGTGATAATGAACTAAATAATGGAGAAATGTATTGTGAAATTATATTTCCAGAATTGGCTTGTTGAAAATAAATATCAGTAGCATTCATTATCAAAAACAAAGACATCAAAACCACTTCAAAATACAGAATGATATCAGCATCTTTTTTTGGTTTTCCATTTAAATCAGAACTTGTGAAACGTTTTAACTTAATGATATTTCTTCGTGTCCAAAAAACAAAAACGGCTACCAAAACTAAAACCGCTAATATTTCGAATGAACCAATTAGTATTCCATAAAGACTTCCCAGAAAAGAAAAAACTCTATGTGTTCCAAACAATCCATCGATGATGATTTCTAAAACTTCAAGATTGATGATTACAAAACCTACATACACTATAATATGTAAAATTCCCGAAACGGGTCTTTTTACCATTTTGGATTGACCTAATGCAATCATCGCCATGTTTTTCCATCGTTCCGAGGAATTGTCTGTACGGTTTACATCTTGTCCGAGCTTAATATTTCGGATTAGTTTTTTTACATTTTTTACAAAAAAACCAACTCCAATCGTTAAAATTATGGCAAAAAGTATATTGTCAATATAAATCATAATCTTTGGTTTTATTTTTTTATGGTATCCAAAACTGGCGCTTTATAGGGTTTGTTTTTCTTTCCAAACAATGAGACATTTACATATCGAGTTGGATTTAAACGTAAATCTTGTAGTAATAATTCCAATTCTTTTGATGTCTTAGCAAAATTATTATACATCGTTTCGTCTTTGGCTAGTTTGCCTAACGTTCCTTTTCCTGATTGTATATCAGCCATTAATTTATCTACATTAGCCAATGTTTTCTCCAAATTTTTAACGGTTTGACCAATATTGGCTTTTGCAATAGAATCGGAAACTTTACTAAAATTAGCTGATGCTTTTTCTACATTGGTCATCGTTGTACTGATTTTACCTTTGTTATCTGCCAACATCTGATTGGCTGAATTTGAAACTTCTTTAAATTCAGCCAAAGTTGCGTTTAGGTTTTCTAAACTGCTTCTTAGATTTTGCTTGGTTTTATCATCCAAAACTTGATTGATGTTAACCAACATCGTATTAGCATTTTCAAGAACTTTGTCTAATTTATCTTTGATAGGTTTTATTTGTTTGGATACTTCTTCGGTTAAACCTAACTTACTTGATGAACCTAAATAATCGCCAGAAACGGCAAATTCAGTGGTTTTGGTATTTGGAATGATACTAATTTGCTTTCCACCAATTGGTCCAGGCGAATATAACTCAGCAACACTATTTTTGGTAATTTGATAATCGCCATTGATTTGTAATTCAACTAACGAAGTCCAATCTTTATTCAATTTTATAGAATGCACTTTACCTACAACTAATCCGTTGATGGTTACAGGTGCCGAATTGATTAAACCTTCTACATTATCATATTTAACATAAAACGTTTGATAATTAGACAATAAATCTTTTCCTTTTAAAAAACTATAACCCCAAATAAATAATAAAATGGATGCTATAACAAGTACTGCGGTCTTAATCTCTCTTGTGATTTTCAATGTATAAGGTTTTTTGCAAAGTTAAAATAAAATATTAAAACGATGGGCAATTATTGTTTTAAAGCTTCTTGAACGGTTACTTTTTTGCCATCTTTAAACGCAATGACGAATGCTGATGTGTAACCTTTTCCTCTTGCTTCTTGCATCAACCGTTTGGCTTCGTCATAACTTGAGGTTTGACCATACATATATTTGTATAAAGTTCCTTCGGAAGACATTGAAATATTACTTAATCCGTTGAAATTGCTCGGAACTAAATCTAGCTTTTTGCTGCTTGCTGATAATTGTACTTTAAAAACAACTCCCGAAGTAACTTCTGGCTTCACTTCTGGTTTTGTTTCTGGCTTTTTAACTTCGAATGGTGTAATGGTTGGTTTTTGAACTGGTGTTTCAACAACTTTAACTTCTTCAACTTTTTGAGAAGGTTTTACAATATTATCATTATCGTTTGCACCATAATTTTCTTTTTTATAGGCAATGATTGCGTTAGCGATAGATTGAGCGATTTCGTTTTGACCTTCTTCCGAGTCTAGAATTGCTCCTTCTTTTGGGTTAGAAATAAAACCCATTTCAATTAAAACTCTTGGCATGTAGGCTTTATGCAAAACCATAAATGGTGCTTGTTTTACACCGCGACTTTTTTTACCTATATCAATAAATTCTCTTTGAATCGTTCCTGCCAATGCAATACTATTATCAAGAAATTCTTCTTGCATCATAGTTAACCCTATCAAAGTTTCAGGCGATTTTGGGTCAAAACCTTTATATTTTTGTTCGTAATCTTTTTCTAAAAGCACAACTTTATTCTCTTTTCGTGCTGCTTCAAGATTGGATGCATTTTTGGACATACCCATTACATAGGTTTCACAACCAGAAGCTTCAGTGTTTTTATTGGCATTACAATGAACCGATACAAAAATGTTAGCATCAGCACGATTAGCAATGTTGGCGCGTTCAATCAAATCAACAAAAACATCGTTTTTTCTGGTGTAAATTACTTCTATTCCTGAATTTTTTTCTAAAATCTTACCTACTTTAAGCACAACTGCCAAAGCGATATTTTTTTCAATATGTCCATGATAAACTGCACCAAAATCGTGGTCACCATGTCCAGCATCTAGCGCTACTTTGAATTTAGACTGCGAAAAAGCAGTTGTAAACACAAAGAATATTGTTAATACAAAAACTATTTTAGTACATTTTAGAGTATTCATAGAGATAAAAAGTTAATTTAATTTTAAACTTGAGGTTTATAAAGTTACTATTTCTTTATTTTTGACCGGAAATTATCATTAAGTTTGCCACGTCAAAAATCGAGCCATATTCTACAAAAATAGTATTAAACCTTTGCAAAGAAACTTATTTTATATCGTTTTTTTAACAATCTTCCTAACATTTGGGAATACCCTAACATTTGCGCAAGACGGAAAAAAGCCTACCGAATCGTTTCCTCCTAAAAATCAAACAACTACAACAGAAGAAAAAATAATTACTCCAATAGAAGTTGCAAAAGTTGACATCGATACAAATAAAGTAAACAAAAAAAAACCTTTACTAGAACATAAAGTTAAACGTAAAGCGGTTGATTATGAAAAAATTGACCAAAAAAAGAAACTCATTACACTTTACAATAAAGCCGAAGTTTACTATGACGATATTGAGCTTAAAGCTGGAATTATTGTTATTGATTATCAAAAAAATGAAGTTTATGCCGGAAGAATAAAAGATTCAACTGGAAAATACACCCAACTTCCCATTTTTAAACAAGGTACAAATGTAGTTGAACCCGATTCTATTCGATTTAATTTTAAAACCAAAAAAGCTTTGGTTTGGAATTCAAGAACCGATCAAGGTGAATTTAAAGTAAAAGCTGCTATCACAAAAAAAGAAAACGATTCGGTTTATTTTATGAAAGGTGCACGTTTTACAACTGCTAAAGACATTGACAATCCCGAATATTATTTTTATACCAATAAAGTAAAAATGGTTCCTGGAAAAAAAATTGTGGTTGGTACTACCAATATGGTTATCGCTGATGTTCCAACTCCTATTGCTTTGCCGTTTGCTTTTTTTCCAATTACAGACAAAAGCCGTTCGGGAATTATAATGCCAACCTATAACGATAGTAATCTAAGAGGTTTTTCGCTTCAAAATGGTGGTTATTATTTTGCTTTGAGCGATTATTACGATTTAGCTATTTTAGGTGATTATTACACCAACGGAAGTTATGGTTTTAGATTTCAATCGAGTTATGGAAAAAAATATAAATTCAACGGTAATCTCAATGTTCGTTTTGAAAATTTAGTCAATGGCGAAAGAGGTTTTCCAGATTATTCCTTGAATAAAATCTATAACATTCAATGGTCGCATTCAAAAGATGCAAAATCCAATCCAAATTCCAGATTTTCGGCTTCGGTAAACTTAGGAAGTAGCACTTATTTTAGACAATCATTAAATCAAATCAACGCAGGTTCAGAATTGAACAATACTTTGAGTTCATCGGTTTCGTATTCGAAAACATTCAATACTGTTCCACAAGTAAATATGTCTTTAACAGCAACACATTCGCAAAATACTAATACTGGCGCAATCAACATGACTTTGCCAACACTTCAAGCAAGTGTTGATCGTATATTTCCTTTTGCAAAAGGAGATGGAATTAAAAAAGGTATCATCAAAAACATCAACTTTCAATATAATTTAAGAGGTGAAAACCGAATCGATACTAATGACTCCATTTTTTTTAAACCCGAAATGTTTAGAGATGCAAAAATGGGTTTTCAACACAGCATTCCGTTGAGTACCAACTTTAAAATCTTTAAACATTTTAGTGCTTCGGCTGCTGTAAACTACAACGAAGTTTGGTATTTTAAAACCATTAGAAGAAATTATAGTGATTTACAAAACAAAGTTGTTGATACCGAAGTTCAAGGTTTTGACGCTTTCAGAACATACAATTTTTCATCCGGAATTGGAACAACCATTTATGGAACTTTCAATTTTAAAGAAGGAAAAAGAATTCAATCCATTCGCCACGTGATGCGACCAAATGTTAGCTACAGTTATACTCCAAGTTTTGAAAGATATTACGATACTTATGACTCTGACGGAAGCGGAACGATGATAAAAGATTATACTCGTTTTGATGGCGGAATTTTTGGTTCGCCAGGAAAAAACATGTCAAACATAATGTCGTTTACTTTAAATAATACTTTTGAAGCTAAAGTTACCGACAGAGATTCGACTAAAACCGAACCAAAAAAAATCATGCTTTTGAACAATCTTAACTTTTCAACGAGCTATGATATTACAGCTGACTCTCTACGTTGGGCACCAATGAGAGTTAGCGGTGGAACACAATTGTTTAAGCAAAAAATGAATATAAACTTTGCTGCGACACTTGATCCTTATGCCATAAACAATTCTGGACAACGTATTAATACTTGGAACATTGATAATGGTGGAAGTTTATTCAGAATGACAAGCGCTAACATGAACATAAATTATGCCTTTTCTAGTAGTGAATTTGAAGGCAAAGAAAATGAAAATACTGCTGGAAAAAGAAATGGCGGTCGAGAAGACAATCTTTTTGGAACCAATGCCGATTTGAGTGATAGAAGACAAAGTCAGTTTGGCGATGACGATGAAAGCGATAGTAAACCCTCGGAATTCTTTAAATACAAATTACCTTGGGACATGAATTTTGCTTACTCAATTACCTATTCCAATAATAGACGCGAGAAAAAGATTACTGGAAATTCCTTAATGGTTTCAATGAATACCGATTTAACCCCTAAATGGAAAATTGGTGTTTCAACAGGTTACGACTTTGTTCAAAATGGCGTTACCTATACTCAACTTCGATTTGAACGCGATTTAATGAGTTGGCGAATGGATTTCAATTGGGTTCCATTTGGTACCAATGCCAACTGGGGATTTTTCATCGGGATAAAATCAGGTGTGTTAAGCGACATCAAATGGGATAAACGTAGTTTACCAGACAGAACACTTAGATAATAACTTTTGTTGATACCTTTTATTATGAAAAAAATCATTTTTACCGAAAAAGCTCCTGCGCCAATCGGACCATACAATCAAGCGGTTTTAATAAACGATACTCTTTACACCTCAGGACAAATAGCATTGCATCCTGAAACGATGGAATTAATATTAGATGATATTGAAACCGAAACCAAGCAAGTAATGGAAAACATGAAAGCCGTTCTCGAAGCTGCTGATATGACTTTTGACAACGTAATTAAAACGACCATTTTCATAATGAATATGGGCGATTTTGCTCGTATCAATTCGGTTTATGGAAGTTATTTTGACGAAAAAACCGCTCCAGCGCGTGAAACTGTTCAAGTAGCTTGTTTGCCAAAAAATGTTAACGTTGAAATTTCAATGATAGCTGTGAAATAAGCTGAAAAATTAATATTCAAATACTCCAAACTCACTTTCGATAGTGAGTTTTTTTTATTCTAAACTTTTCTATTTTTCCTCAAACAAGAGTTTAATATTTTCGTATGAGTTTTTCAATGCTTCTTTCACTTCTTCAGGATTGAGCCAAGCCACTTTTTCGATACCTTCGTTTTCTTGTGGCACAGGAATGCCTTCAAAACCGGATTTCATTTCAAACCAATGGGTAACTTTAAGTTTGTATTTTCCGTTGCGTTTAAAAATATGATAGGTTTTTTGGAGTTTTCGCGAAATGGATAATTTACCAACTCCTGTTTCTTCTTCCACTTCGCGCAAAGCGGTTTCGTCGATTTCCTCGCCTTTTTCGGTTCCGCCTTTGGGTAAATCCCATTTTCCGTTTCTAAAAATGAACAACACCTCGCCTTTTTTATTGTAAACCAATCCGCCGCCAGCTTTGCAAACAGGGATTTTTTCTTTAATTTTTTTCAAAATTGCCTTTTCATCAGGATAATACAAATTTGCTTTCTGAATTTTGTTATTATGCATTTTGATGATGAGTTGCTCAATATCAACACTTTCTAACAAGAACAATTGAAAATCGGTTTCTTTAGCAACTTGATTTGTTAAAAAAAGAGGTTTATCGTTGACAAAAACTTTATACATTTGTGGTATGATTTTTAATAAAGATACAGCCGAAAAAACAGCCGAATTGCTTTTACAAATAAATGCAATTAAATTGAAACCTAAAAATCCTTTTACATGGGCTTCGGGTTGGAATTCACCGATTTATTGTGACAACCGATTAATTCTCTCATTCCCAGCGATTAGAAATTTCGTTAGAGAAGAATTTTCTAAGCACATCGAAAAAGAATTTGGAAAACCCGATGTTATTGCAGGTGTAGCAACTGGTGCAATAGGAATTGGCATGCTTGTTGCCGAGTACATGGGATTACCTTTTGTTTACGTTCGTCCGGAACCAAAAAAACATGGAAGACAAAACCAAATTGAAGGTTTTATTCAAAAAGGACAAAATGTAGTGGTTGTAGAAGATTTAATCAGTACAGGAAATAGTAGTTTACTTGCTGTAGAAGCTTTGAAAGAAGCTGAACTTCATGTAAAAGGAATGGTGGCTATTTTTACATATGGTTTTGATGTAGCAACAGAAAACTTCAAAAAAGCCAATGTAGATTTGCATACGCTAGCCGATTATGAACATTTACTACATCTAGCCGTAGCTAAAAACTACATCACCGAAAAAGAATTAGAAACATTACAAGAATGGCGTAAAAATCCATCGACTTGGAACAAATAAATATTAAATTTCAGATATAAAATATTAGATATAATGAATTTAGAAAGCCCAAAAGTAACCGTAGAAAAATCAGCTGAGTATTTATATACTGCTTTGTCTGACGTGAAAAACTTTGAAAAATTAATGCCTGAGAATATCGCTAAATTTGAAGTTTTGGGCGATGATATTTTTAACTTCGGATTAAAAGGAATGCCTGAAATCAAATTAAGATTAAAAGAAGGCGTTCCACATTCTAAAGTAAATCTTGCGGCTGCAAGCGATAAATTGCCGTTTACTTTAACTGCTAATCTTGACACCGTTTCTGATAATTCAACCGCAGTTCAATTAGTGTTTAATGGTGAATTCAACCCAATGATGGCAATGATGATTAAAGGTCCAATTACTAAGTTTATTGAGACTTTAGCACAGAATATGGGGAAACTTTAATGAGTTCATCAACTTACCTCTAATGAAAATTGTTGATCATAAACAAACATGGGAAGGATTTTTTACCTATCCATCAGACGATGATTATAGCGATCAAGATTTAGAAGTTACTTTAAAAATGGAATTAATTTTTAATGAAAACTCGTTTACTGGCACATCAAGAGATTCTGAATCTTAACACATTTTTGAAGAACCAACAATAGTTAAAGGATTTATTGAGGAAAATAAAATCAGTTTTATTTTAAATTACCCTTGTTATTACTACAAAGATGAAGATGGAAATATTCAAATCGATCAAGATTTACCACATCCAATTGTTGAATATCTTGGTTATTATGACGAATATGAGAAAAAATTTTTAGGAACTTGGGAAATAATAATCCATGAAGAAAAAATTTCTGAAGATAATTTTCTTGAAGAATTTATATACGGCGACTTTGAAATGAAGCGAATAAAATAAAACGATTTTAAACTGTTATTTTTTTATTTAATTGTTTATTGAAACTTAAAGCTTGGAATATTGGGAAATTGTAATTCCTCAACTATTTGTCATTTCGCTATTGTAAACATTTAATAAAAAAATAGCTTAAAATTAGCATTGGAACAATTGCCGCTAATAAACGGTATGTTTTGGGCGATTTATTTAAAAACAACATAATCAAATAAAAAATACTAAAAGCTATAATCAATCCGCCAATTATAAATATTCCGTAAATAACTCCATTCATACAACTGGTTTTGTTTTCGGTTCCATAGTATGAAGAATTAAAAATCAAGAAAAAAACTATCATACAGAAATAATAGGATATCGTTGACATCACAAACATTATCATATCACTATTAAGTTTCTTTTTATCCATTTTTCACTAATTACTTCACCGTTGTCAATCGCTTATCGATAAGTCGTTCCATATAATCTTGAACAAAAGCTTTACAGCGCAATTCCAGCGAATCCATTTCGGGAGTTCGATTTTTGATTAGATTGCGTTCCATTGCTTTGTCATTTTTATCGTAAAAACCAACGACTTTTTTCCCGTCAAACGTGCAGATGTAATTTCCTTCCATGTATTGATACACATTCGAACCATATTTAATCACAAAAGGCGGAACTTGTTTTTCATTAATTAAACTTCTACCCCAACTTCTGAAAGGCTTTTTGTAACCAATCATATCCAAAAGCGTTGGATAAATATCGATTTGTTGTGCCCAATCATCGTTTACACCAACATACTTTTCATCTGGCGAAAAGAATAAAATCGGAACGGTATGTTTGTTGAATTCTTTTCGGTATTCGTCATACGCAATAGTATTTCCGTGATCGGCAACTAAAACGAAAATCGTGTTATTGTACCAAGGTTGCTTTTTGGCTTCAGCAAAGAAACGTTTCAGCGCAAAATCAGTATAACCAATCGTTTGATGAATATTTACAGTTCCTTTATCAAATTTTCCTTCATATTTTTTTGGAACAACATAAGGTTCATGCGATGAAACTGAAAACAATGTTGCCATAAAGGGTTGTTTTTTTTCAGTTAATGTTTTGTTGAAATACTGAAAAAACGGTTCGTCCCAAATTCCCCAAACGCCATCAAATTCGGCATCATTATTAAACTCATTTTTACCATAATAATGATCATAACCCAAAATATTCCCGAAACCTAAAAATCCCATCGAACCATTTGGTGCACCGTGAAAAAAGGAAGTGTCATAACCTACACTTTTCAAAGTGGTAACTAATGATTCTATCTTTTGCTTCGGATATGGCGAAGACGTAAACGCCACTTTAAACGAAGGAATTCCAGCAATAACCGATGACATTCCGTGGATTGATTTATATCCATTAGCATAAGCATTGGTATAAATCATACTGTGTTGCGCCAACGAATCTATAAATGGTGTATAACTTTTAAAATCAGGAATATTGGCATTCTTATTGAAAGCTCCACTATATTCTCGACCATAACTTTCTAATATGAAAATTACGATATTTTTCTTGGCTTCTGAATTGTTATTGTATTGTTTTATTGGAACAATTAATTTATCAACTTGTTCTTTACTAAGGTAATTTTCTTTTTTAAAGGCATTAGCAGTCCAAGTTCTAATAATGGCAAAAGGTGTATTCAAAACCAAATCAGCTTGCGACGGATTGGTCACATAACGACTCGCATCCAAAAGATTAATTGGTCGTGTACTTTTCTTAAAATCGCCACGAATTCCACCAACACACAAAGCAACGATTAAAAAGAAACAGGCAATTGACGCAGCGAAATACTTTATGGACGGTTTTTCAGTTGAAGTAATTTTGACCTTTTTATACAATTTTATCCAAATAAATGCCGTTACAAAAAACAACAAAAACACATGCCAATAATTAGTCAAAAAGTTAAAAAATAATGCCGCTTTGTTGCTTTCATTTTCTAGTGATTCTAGTGATGCTTTCGTGCTTCTGCCAAAGATAAATCGGTAATAAATAAAATCAACAAAATTGAACGCATACGCCAACAAATTGGTCACAAAATACAAATAGAACAAAAAGGTTTGGTATCCTTTTTTGGCATTGATAACCAAAGGCAAAATTGAAAAAAGGATGAATAATCCGTTGATGTAAAGTATCGAAGTGGTATCAAATGCTAATCCGTGATAACTCAGTCTAAAAAAGTCAAAAACACCATCAATTTGTATTAGCGAACTGTTGTAAACAAAAAATAAAACTCTCGCTAAAAAATAGAATACATAAGCTAATATTATTCTGTAAAATAACGCTTTATATTCTTGAAAACGGGGAAATTTATGCATTGCAGATAGAAAATATTTTTTTGCAAAACTACATATTTCACTACTACATTTAGCATATTTTAAATTTTTATTGTGTTTCATTACAATATTCCTTAATTTGCATAAAATTATTAATCACAATGACAAAAATCACGCGTCTTTTTGACTTTCCATACTATCAATTAGAAAAAAATAATCTACCTAATTGTCTTGTTACCAAATATGACGGACAATGGATTTCAACTTCTACTCAAGAATATTTGAATAAAGCCAATGCTATATCAAGAGCTTTGATTCGATTAGGCATTCAAAAGAATGATAAAATAGCTATCATTTCTTCTAGTAATAGAACGGAATGGAATGTTATGGATATTGGTTCGCTTCAAGTTGGTGCCCAAACCGTACCAATTTATCCAACCATTGCTGCCGAAGATTATGAATACATCTTAAACCATTCAGAATCTAAATATTGTTTTGTTTCAGATGATGTGGTTTATGAAAAATTAATGGCGGTTAAGCAAAACATTCCATTGCTAGAGGAAGTTTATTGTTTCAATGAAATTGGCGGTTGCAAAAACTGGAAAGAATTATTGGAACTTGGAGCTGATCAAAGCAATCAAGATGTTGTCGAAGACCGAAAAAACAATGTAAAACCCGAAGAATTAGCAACCATCATTTACACATCGGGAACAACAGGAAAACCAAAAGGTGTTATGCTTTCTCATAATAATATCGTGTCAAATGTACTCGATAGTTCGCCTCGAATTCCATTTAACGAAGGAACAAGTGTTGCGTTGAGCTTCCTTCCTATTTGTCATATTTTTGAACGTGTAATTTTGTATATCTACCAATATTATTCGGTTTCCATCTATTTTGCCGAGTCAATCGAAAAACTTTCAGACAATATCAAAGAAGTAAAACCAACCGTTTTCTCGGTTGTACCAAGACTTTTGGAAAAAGTATATGATAAAATCATTGCAAAAGGTGAAGATTTAACCGGAATAAAAAAGAAATTGTTCTTTTGGGCAATCGATTTAGGTTTGCGTTACGAACCTTATGGTACCAATGGTTGGTGGTATGAATTCCAATTAAGCATTGCTAGAAAGTTGATTTTCAGCAAATGGATAGAAGGTTTAGGCGGAAACTTGAATGTAATGGTTTCAGGAAGTGCTGCGTTACAACATCGATTAATCAGAGTTTTTGCAGCAGCAGGAATGCCAGTAATGGAAGGTTATGGATTAACTGAAACTTCACCTGTTATTGCGGTTAATGACCAACGAAACTATGGTTTTAAAGTTGGAACTGTTGGTCGAATGATTAATAATGTAGAAGTAAAAATTGCTGCCGATGGCGAAATTCTTTGTAAAGGTCCAAACGTTATGATGGGTTACTACAAAGACCAAAAACTAACCGATGAAGTAATTGTTGATGGATTTTTTCACACAGGCGATATCGGTGAAGTTGATGCCAATGGTTTCTTAAAAATTACCGACCGTAAAAAAGAAATGTTCAAAACTTCGGGAGGAAAATACATTGCGCCACAGTTGATTGAAAACGCAATGAAACAATCCTTATTCATAGAACAAATCATGGTAATTGGCGATGGCGAAAAAATGCCAGGTGCATTCATTCAACCAAGTTTTGATTTCATCAAAGAATGGGCAAAGCGTAAAAACATCAACGTTGGAATTACCAATGCCGAAATAGCTTCCAATCCTGATGTTATTGCTCGAATTGAAAAAGAAGTCGAAAAATTTAATGAGAAATTCGGTAATTGGGAAAAAATAAAACGCTTTGAACTTACTCCAGATATTTGGTCCATTGATGGCGGACATCTTACGCCTACGCTAAAATTAAAGCGTAAAATTGTCATGGAAAAATACAAAGATTTGTATCAAAAAATCTACTCCTAATTATTAACATTTTTACAACCTAAAAAGTTAATAATTAAAAAGTTACAACATAACAGTTTATTGAAAGTTTAGTAAATTTATTTCACTAATCAATAAAACAATAAACTATGAATGTAAAAAACTTTTTAATAGCTGGTATTGTTGGTGGTTTAGTAGATTTTCTACTGGGGTTTCTTTTCTATGGGATAATTTTTAAAGACAGTTATCCTGAAACACTAGACATCAAACTGGAATTTATCTTTTTAGGTTGCATTACTTTTGGACTACTAATGTCCTATATTTTTATCAAATGGGCTGGAATTAAAAACCCTATTACTGGCTTAACTGCTGGTGCAAGTATAGGTTTTCTGTACGGTCTTTCTACCAATTTCTTCATGTATTCCAATAGACCTTTGGATACTCAAAACTTTATTATTGACGTTGTTATTTCAATCATAATTGGTGCAGGAGTTGGTGCAGCAGTAGCTTTAGTAAATGGAAAAATTAAATAATTGGGATTTAATTTAGAGAAAAACCACGATTCACTTTTTTGCATCGTGGTTTTTTGTTTTTATTAAGTCATACTTGAACTAAATAAAGATTTAAAACCCGTAATCTTGAGAAAGAATGAAATTTATATTTTGTAATCTATTGCTCAAAATGGTAACTTTGTAAAATAAATTTTAATTCCAAAACATATATTGATGACTGAGCAAAAACACTACCCTATTGACCGCGTTACTTATCCAATAAGAAAATTTATGGAAGAGGAAAAAGCAGGAGGAATTGTACTTGGAATCAGTGTAATCGTTGCTATAGTTTTGGCAAATTCTTCTTTGTCTCATGAGTATCATCATTTTTTAGAACACAAATTAGGATTTCAATTTGATGGAAAATCTTTTTTAGAATATTCCATTCATCACTGGATTAATGATGGATTAATGTCAATATTTTTCTTTGTTGTAGGATTAGAATTAAAAAGAGAAATTGTTGGTGGAGAACTATCTAATCCAAGGAAAGCATTACTACCTATTGGAGCCGCTTTAGGAGGAATGCTTGTTCCGGCATTAATCTATTTATCCTTTAACCCTTCTGGAGAAGTACATAGTGGTTGGGGAATTCCGATGGCTACTGATATTGCTTTTGCATTGGGTGTTTTATATCTTTTAGGTAGTAAAATACCAACAAGTTTAAAAGTTTTTTTAACTGCATTAGCTATAGTTGATGATTTGGGTGCTGTTTTGGTTATTGCTTTTTTCTACACTTCAGATATTTCTTTGTTTAGTCTTTCACTAGGTTTGAGTTTTATTGTCGTGATGTATCTTGGAAATAAATTAGGCGTTAGAAGTATCTTGTTTTATGCTATTATTGGTATCGCAGGTGTTTGGACAGCTTTCCTACTTTCTGGTGTTCACGCTACTATTGCAGCCGTTTTAGCTGCATTTACTATTCCAGCTGATATTCGTTTAAAAGAGAGTGAATATTCTTTAAAAATTCAAAGATATTTGAACGAGTTTAATAAAATTGACCCTAATGATAAAATACCCACTTTAACTCCTCATCAACTTCACATTCTTGATAAAGCTAAGGAAGCAACCATTAAAGTTATACCACCTTTACAACGTTTAGAACATGCTATGCATCCATTTGTAACCTTTATTATTATACCTATTTTTGCTATTGCTAATGCTGGTGTGTCTCTAGATATTGATACTGAACTACTATTTAGTAATAATATTGCAATAGGTGTTGCATTAGGATTACTGGTGGGTAAAGTAGTAGGAATTGTAGGTTTTACTTTTGGAATGGTTAAATTAAAAATTGCTCCTTTTCCATCTGGAATGAACCTAAAAAACTTATTTGGTTTAGGTTTATTAGCTTCAATTGGATTTACTATGTCACTATTTATAACTTCATTAGCTTTTACTCATGAGGAATATATGGTACAATCTAAAATAGGTATTTTTACCGCTTCATTAATTGGAGGAATTTTAGGCTATATTATATTAAAAAAAGCTTCAAAATAAACTTCAAAAAAGCTAAATAGTAGTAAAAGCTAATCATCAATATTGGAGTAACTAATTCCGTAAAAACTTGTAGATAAAACGAAACTATTTTTGGTTGCTAATGTACCAATTCATTCAAATTTATCTTTACTGTTTTCAACAGTAATTAGTTGAAACTTTCTAATTATAATGATTAGGAGTAAACTAAATTTATAATTACTTTTGCCAAGACTAAATACAAAGTTATTATGGTAAAAGATTTATTCGAAAGAATACAAAACAATAAAGGTCCGTTAGGAAAATGGGCTTCACAAGCAGAAGGATATTATGTATTTCCAAAACTAGAAGGTGAACTTGGTCCTAGAATGCAGTTTCACGGAAAACAAATATTAAACTGGTCTATCAACGATTATTTAGGATTAGCCAATCATCCAGAAGTTCGCCAAGCGGATATTGATGCCGCAACACAATATGGTGCCGCCTATCCAATGGGTGCAAGAATGATGAGCGGTCATACTAATTATCACGAACAATTAGAAAAAGAATTGGCTGAATTCGTAATGAAAGAATCAGCGTATTTATTGAACTTTGGATACCAAGGTATCATGTCGTGTATTGATGCATTGGTTACTAAAAACGATATTATTGTATATGATGTAGACGCCCATGCTTGTATCATTGACGGAGTACGTTTACACATGGGAAAAAGATTTACCTATAAGCATAATGATTTGGAAAGCATGGAGAAAAACCTGCAACGTGCTACCAAAATGGCCACAGAAACTGGCGGCGGAATTCTTTTCATTACCGAAGGTGTTTTTGGAATGCGTGGTCAACAAGGAAAATTGAAAGAAATTGTAGCGATGAAAGAAAAGTACAATTTCCGTCTTTTGGTTGATGATGCTCATGGATTTGGAACGCTTGGAAAAACTGGCGCTGGTGCTGGCGAAGAACAAGGTTGCCAAGACGGAATAGATGTTTACTTCTCTACATTTGCAAAATCTATGGCAAACATTGGTGCTTTTATAGCTGCTGATAAAGACATTATTGATTATTTAAAATACAACTTACGTTCGCAAATGTTTGCTAAAGCGTTACCAATGATACAAACTATTGGTTCATTAAAACGTTTACAGATGTTGCGTACAATGCCTGAGTTAAAAGAAAAACTTTGGGAAAACGTAAATGCATTACAAAGCGGATTAAAGGAAAAAGGATTCAATATTGGTGATACTAACACTTGTGTAACTCCGGTTTATCTTGAAGGTTCCATCCCAGAAGCAATGGTTATGGTAAACGACTTGAGAGAAAACTTCGGGATTTTCCTTTCTATCGTGGTTTATCCAGTTATTCCAAAAGGAATTATCTTGTTGAGAATGATTCCAACAGCTTCACATACAATTGAAGATATAAATGAAACATTAACAGCCTTTGAAGCTATCCGTGAAAAATTAGAAAACGGAACGTATAAAAAAATTGCAGCCGAAACAACTGTTGATGTTTCCTAATTTGAAATAAACTCAAACAAAAAACCATTCGCCTAGCGAATGGTTTTTTTATGATATAAAAGTTATTCTATTGTATAACTTTCACACTTTTGTCATTTATATTGTAAGCTTTTATTACTGCATTATAATCTGAAAAATCAACTGGTTTCGCCATTCTATTAGCAAAATAGCCAGGAACTATTACAATTCTAAACGTTTGATTTGTTAAAAATCCTGGAGTTAATGATAAATCATAAGTTCCACCTGCATAAATAGTAAAATCTTCTTTACTAAAATCAAAGTCATAATCCAATTCACCTTGTGGCAAATACAATGTTCTTGGAATTAATTGCCAAACTGGTGTATTAGAATCGATCAAATCAGACATTCTGTAGATTAAAACCACATCTGAAGCAAATATCTGAGGATTTAAAGTTCGGTAGATAGAATAACTATTTCCTCCGTCAAATGAAAAATTTATATTTCTCAATTCAAATACTTCACTAATAGTATCGTTGTCAATATAGTTTCCATTATCCTCGTTAACCGTGCAACCATTTAGTGTTATCATCCCGATAAAAGCTAAAACTAAAGTAATTTTTTTCATAATGTGTAAATTTAATGATTAATGATATTACTTCCATTCCAATTCTTGTGCCAAAGTATTGTTTTTAACAAAAATTTATAGAATTAAATATCATATAATTTTAACATCCCTTACTAATCTTGCGGTCATTAAGCATTTAACCTACACACTTGGTTAATAACAGAGAGTAATTTTTAACCATAATAAACTCTGCCGAGCTATTCTTTTACTTTTACCATTTCTTCCTTTTCGTCCCAGTATAATTTTTCTTTATTTTTTTCAAACCATGCTCTCCATTCTTTTACTATTTCATCTTTAGCAAATAAAGCATTAGCCTTAATTCCTGTTACGGTTGCTAGAAACTTATTTGCATCGATAAAAGTTGTCATGTCCAAAACTTGATTTTCATACTTCCCTTTTTTATAGTTTTCATACATTCCTAAATGTCCCAAAAAAAC